>JALVAI010000406.1 GCA_027011235.1 Desulfobulbaceae bacterium | reverse complement strand
CCTTTATGGTGTGCTACAATATTGACGAGTTTCGTGCCTACTGCAATCATCACAATATCCTTTCCCGGTTTCGCCTGCGTAAGGATGAACGACGGCGCATCAAGCGGGATGATGCCGAATTGTTAAAATTTGGCTTTAACTGGCTGCTGTTTGTCCTTGGTGATCGGCGCACCCTGCAGCCACGATAAACCGGTACGGACCGACCGGATCGAATGCTCGGTCCGAAAACATTGTGGTGATATTCATGCATAACCGGTTATTAGAGGTATGTGTTGACCGGTATCAATCCCGGCAAGGGGCCGATGAAGGCCGATTGCGCCTTCAGGTTGATTTTTCGCGGAGAAGCTTGAAATAGATTCTATGACGTGGTAATAAAAAAAGTTCAACTTTTAACTGTCTTTGCCCATATTGGCAAGGCATACTACACACATCCCGTCACTCCTTTGGTGTTCGCCATGCAGGCGGATTGGGTTCAGGGATGGAGGAATAACCAAAAAACAAATCAGGAGTAGAGTATGACAAAGGTAACAATGCGACAGATGCTTGAAGCCGGGCTGCATTTTGGTCACCAGACCAGGAGATGGAACCCGAAAATGAAGCCCTATATCTATGGCCCTCGTAACGGGATCTATATCATCAATCTTGATATAACGATGAAACTGTTTCGCAAGGCCTACACCTATATCGTCGATGTGGTGGCGGGCGGCGGCACTGTTCTCTTTGTCGGCACCAAGCGGCAGGCGCAGGCGATTGTCCGCGAGGAAGCCGAACGCTGTGATATGTTTTTTGTCAATCATCGCTGGCTCGGCGGCATGATGACCAACTTCCAGACCATCAAGCGCTCCGTTGATCGGCTGAAAAAGATCGAGGCCATGCAAGCCGATGGTTCCATTAACCGATTTCCCAAAAAAGAGATCCTGTTGATGGAAAAAGAGAGAATAAAACTTGATCGGAACCTTGGTGGTATAAAAAACATGCGCACCCTGCCCGATGTGCTCTTTGTTATTGATCCCAAAAAGGAAGAAATCGCCGTCAGCGAGGCAAACAAGCTCGCAATTCCCGTTGTTGCCCTGACCGACACAAATTGTGATCCCGATGGTATCAGCTATGTTATTCCGGGCAACGATGATGCAATCCGGGCCATTAAACTGATTTCATCCCAAATCGCCGATGCCGTGCTAGAGGGCAAGGCAAGGCGTGGAGAAGAAGCCGAGCCCGATGTTGGCGAGCTTGAGGCTGCCATGAGCGCAACGGACAGCGCTTCCGAGGCAAAGGCTGAAGAAACCGCGCCTGATACAGAAGAAGTCGCGCAATAATCTTTTACTGACCTGCTTTGGGGAGAAAAGGGACTTGTGTTACCGGTTGCTTGCAGGGGCGGTGAAAATATGATGTCCCATTTTAGCCTGATAACAAGAGAAAACATGCCGGTGGCGTGTTGTTCTATAAAGAGATAAGGAGATAAAGAATCGTGAAAATTACAAGCCAGATGGTCAAGGAGTTACGGGAAAAGACCAATGCCGGCATGATGGATTGCAAAAAGGCCTTGGGCGAAACCGATGGTGATATGGAAAAGGCGGTTGACCTGCTGCGCCAGAAAGGCCTTGCCGTTGCCGCAAAACGTGCAGATCGTGCGACCAGCGAAGGTGTTGTTGAATGTTATATCCATGCCGGCGGCAAGCTGGGAGTTATGGTAGAAGTTGGTTGCGAGACTGATTTTGTTGCCAAAACCGATGATTTCAAGGCATTTGCCAGGGACATTGCCATGCATGTGGCAGCGGTCAATCCGGTGGCTGTCTCCAGGGAGGAGATTCCAGCCGACCTGGTTGAACGGGAAAAGGCGATTTATGTCAAGCAGGCCCAGGAATCTGGCAAACCGGAAAATATCATCGAAAAGATTGTCAGTGGCAAAATCGAAAAATTTATTTCGGAAATTTGTCTGCTGGAGCAGAAATTTGTAAAAAATCCTGACCTCTCCGTGCAGGATCTTCTCAATGAGCTGGTGGCCAAGATGGGCGAGAATATCTCCATCAAACGTTTTGCCCGTTTTCAGGTTGGAGAGTAATAGCAGGCAGGATTTCCCTGACAGGTAATGTCAGTTGTCCGGTTTACAAGCGCGTGCCTATGAATCAGGAGCGGGAATGAAGTACAGGCGTATACTTTTGAAAATAAGCGGTGAGGCCCTTATGGGCGATGGCGCCTATGGTATCAGTCCCGAGATGATTCATTTCGTTGCCACGGAAATAAAGGCGGTGCATGAACGGGGCGTGCAGTTGGCCCTGGTGATCGGGGCGGGGAACATATTTCGCGGGGTTGCCGGAGCCGCGGGGGGGATGGATCGCGGGGCCGCCGACAACATGGGCATGCTTGCGACCGTCATCAACTCCATTGCCATGCAGGATGGTCTGCAGAAGGCAGGGGTTCCGGCCGTGGTAATGTCTGCCATCACCATGCGCAATGTCTGTGAGCCATATGTGCGTACCCGGGCCCTGAGGTACTTAAACGAGGGGTATGTGGTCATATTTGCCGCCGGCACCGGTAATCCGTACTTTACAACCGATACCGCAGGCGTCCTGCGGGCCCTGGAGGTTCAGGCCGATGTCATCATGAAGGCGACCCGGGTCGATGGGGTGTATGACCGCGATCCGGAAAAGGACAGTGGCGCTGTCCGCTTTGGCCGACTGAGTTATACCAAGGTGCTGCAGGATGAACTTCGGGTTATGGATGCCGCCGGTATTTCTCTGGCCCGGGACAATGATCTGCCCATTCTGGTCTTTAATATGAAGGTCGCCGGCAATATCAACAAAGCCGCTGAAGGAAAAGAGATCGGAACCCTGATAACCGGATAGCGAGGTTTCGTTGCCGGGCGGCAAGGTGATTTTTTCCGTTTTTGTTCCCTGCTTTTCTACCGGCGTTAGTACGCATATTTCACAAAGGTCGTCGTAAAAGACCTGAAAATGAAAACAACCATTGGAGCCGTATTGCCAGGGATCAAACTTCCATTATTTGGAGTCTTTGCCTATCTGTTGCGGCCTGGACGGAAAAATCCGCTTTGACCAGGCTGCCATAAAGGAGAATATCATGTCCAATGAAGTAATTGACGAACTGAAAGAAAAGATGCAGGGGAGCGTGGAGGCCTATAAACGTGAGTTGACCAAAATCAGAACCGGCAGGGCATCCCTGGCGTTGCTTGACGGCATCAAGGTGGATGCCTACGGTTCTTCCCTGCCGCTTGATCAGGTCGGCACCCTGACCATCCCCGAATCAAGCATGATTGCCATCAAGCCCTGGGACCCGCAGATGATCGGTCCCATTGAAAAGGCCATTCTCGCCTCTGATCTTGGCCTGACCCCGGCCAATGACGGCAATGTCATTCGTCTGACCATTCCGCCGCTTACCGAGGAGCGCCGCCGGGAGCTAGTGAAAAAGGTGAAAAAGACCGCTGAAGAATTCAAGGTCGCCATTCGCAATGCCCGGCGCGAGGCCAACGATACCCTCAAAAAGCAGAAAAAAGACAAACAGATTTCAGAAGATGACATGTTCCGGCTCCAGGACGAGGCCCAGAAAGAAACGGATCGATACGTCAAGCAGATCGACGAAATTGCCGCCGGTAAAGAAGTTGAAGTCATGGAGGTATAGAGGCGCGGCAGGGGCGTTCATGTTTTGTCTGGCTGGAGGTCGTGTCTTGTGATCGCAGCTACCTTTTTGTCCCCCTGGACGTTCTCTTTGCCGGCGTTTCTGTAAGCCGGACAGGTTATGGAAGATACTTCCGAGTTGGACATTCGTCTGGTTCCGTCCCATATTGCCATTATCATGGATGGAAACGGCCGCTGGGCCGAGGAGCGGCGCAGGCCCCGCCTTGCCGGTCATAAGGCCGGGGTGGATTCCGTGCGCGCGGTTGTGGAAACGGCCAGGGAAATAGGGGTCCGCCATCTCACCCTGTATGCCTTTTCCACGGAAAACTGGCAACGGCCAAAGGCCGAGGTCAAAGGTCTGATGGCGCTGCTCAGGACCTATCTCGAGGCCGAGCTGCGGACCATGTTGACAAACGATATTCGTCTCTTCTGTCTTGGCCAGCGTGAGCGTCTGCCCCGGGATGTGCTGGTAGTTCTTGACCGGGTCATGCGGGAGACCGCCCATTGCCGGGCCATGACCCTTAACCTGGCATTGAGCTACGGCGGCCGCAACGAAATGATCCGGGCCATCAGAAAGATGGCCGTTAAATGCAAGGACGGCCAGTTCGATCCCGAGGATCTGTCCGAGGATATCCTTGCCGAACACCTTGACACGGCCGGGCAGCCGGACCCTGACCTGTTGATACGCACCGGCGGGGAACATCGGTTGTCAAATTTTCTCCTTTGGCAGGTTTCCTATGCAGAACTCTATTTTACCGAAACCAAATGGCCCGATTTCAGGAAACAGCAGCTTCTGGAAGCGGTTGCCACCTATGGCCGCCGCCAGCGCCGTTTCGGTAAAACCGGGGCCCAGGTCCGTGGAGAGTGAGTGACATGAGCCGCGTGTTGCCCGGCCTTCTGATGGCAGGATTGTGGGGGATGCTCCTGGCTTTTGGCGGCCCTGTTCTCTTCTGGTTGGTCATCGTGATCGGGAGCGGGGTTGCCCTGCATGAGTACCAGCGCATGTGTTTCCCCTCTCTGCCGGCAGTGAAAAGGTTGATGCTTGTTGGTGTGTCCCTGTCTCCTGTGCTGGCCTCTTTTCTCTCAGGACCCGCTTGGCTGGCGGCAGGTCTCTTCGGTGGTTTTTTCGGACTTGTCCTGCTTCTTCTCCTCTGGTACCCCGGCCTTGAAGATGGTTTCTTCCTGTTGAGCCGCAGCGGTTTTGGTATCTTCTATATTGGACTGTGCGCAGCCCATATTATCCTTTTGCGGCTGCTGCCGGGCGGGGCGGGCTGGCTTGCCGTGCTGACCGCAATCACCATTGGTTCTGATACAGGCGCCTATTATATCGGCAGAAAGTTTGGCCGCCGCAAACTCTGCCCGGCTATCAGTCCCGGCAAGACCATCGCCGGGGCCGCAGGCGGCATGGTGGTCGGCACCCTGTCCGCGCTTGTGGTGGGAGCGCTTCTCCCCGGCCAGGTTTCCCTTCTTTTCTGTCTCGTTGCCGGGGTGGTCCTGGTGCCGGTGGGTATTATCGGCGATCTGGTCGAATCGGTGATAAAGCGGGCCACCGGCAACAAGGATTCCGGCACCCTGCTTGCAGGGCACGGCGGCCTGTTGGACAGGGTTGACAGTCTTCTCCTGACCGCACCGACCATGTACTATCTTCTTTTGGGACTGGGCACATGAGCGTAAAAAATATTGCATTACTGGGATCCACCGGTTCCATTGGCAGAAATGTCCTGTCCGTTGTCCGGGCCAATCCTGATCGGTTCCGAATTGTCGGCCTGTCCGCAGGGAAAAATATCTCCCTGCTGGCCCAACAGGTGCGGGAATTTTCTCCGTCCTGCGTTTCCATTGCTGACGAGCAGCTTGCAGGTTCCCTTGCTGACATGCTGGCCAGTGATTTTCAGGGAGAGATTTTTTGGGGTGATGCCGGGAACTGCCGGGTGGCAACGCTTGGAGATGCCGATATGGTGGTGACCGCCGTTGTCGGCGCTGTTGGCCTGTTGCCGACCATGGAGGCGATCCGGGCCGGAAAGGACATCGGACTGGCCAACAAGGAAACCCTGGTCATGGCCGGGCGTCTGGTGATGAAAACGGCACAGGACCATGGTGTCCGCTTATTGCCCATCGATTCCGAGCATAGCGCTGTTTTTCAGTGCCTTGAGGCCGGGCGCAGAAAGGATGTGGCCCGCATTATCCTCACCGCCTCAGGCGGTCCCTTCCGCGAGCTTGCCGGAGAAGAGTTTGCCGCCATCACCCCTGACCAGGCCCTGGCCCATCCCAACTGGCAGATGGGCAGAAAGATCTCCATTGACTCGGCAACCCTAATGAACAAGGGACTTGAGGTCATCGAGGCCCGCTGGCTGTTCGATGCTCCGCCCGACAGGATAGATGTGGTTGTTCATTGCCAGTCCATTGTCCATTCCCTGGTTGAATTTGTCGATGGCTCGGTTGTGGCCCAGCTTGGTATCCCGGACATGCGTATTCCGATTGCCTATGCCTTGTCCTATCCCGAACGTATACCTCTTGACCTGCCGCGTCTTGATCTCGCCGGCTGCGGAACCTTAAGTTTTGAGGAACCGGATTATGGGCGTTTCCCGGCCCTGAAAATG
>JALVAI010000405.1 GCA_027011235.1 Desulfobulbaceae bacterium | reverse complement strand
GCCCGCAACCAGAAGAACATCCTGTTTGGCTGTAAGATAGCGGCGGCCAAAGCTGATGGCAGCCGCCGCAACCAGGGCGACCACAATGACCTGCAGGCCTGAGAACAGGGCGATGACCCGGGGCAGGTCATGGGTTCTGGTGTACATGGCGGATAGGGTGAGCATGAGGAAAAATGCAGGCAGGCCAAAGGCCGTGTAGGCGGCAACTGCACCCCATGGCCCGCCTGCGCGCAGGCCCGCATAGGCGGCCGCCTGCATGGCGGTGGCGCCTGGAATTGTCTGGCAGAGGGCAATACCTTTTTTAAAGGAGTCCTCTTTGACCCATTTTTTGTCCTTGACCGCCATCCTTCTGATATAGGCGACCATTGCCGGGCCACCGAAAGCCGTAAGGCCCAATCGCAAAAAGGCGAGGAAAACAGCAGAGATTGTGGCCGGGTATTTTCTTTCAGTTATTATTGGTTCCATTTTTTTCGCCGTGATGATTGTTGTTCGCTATCAGCCCATATGCCCCGGTGACGAATGCGGGCAAACCGTTCATACCGCAGCCACTGCTGACAGGCGGAAGAGCGACATTGTTCCCTGTTGACAACGGCGTAGCCTGATCGAAGAAGAAATTCATTGAAATTTTGACCATTTCTGAAAACCATGGCAATGATATGGCCTTGGGGATCCGTTGTTATCGGATTGATTTTGATCCTGTTGCCGGTGATTGAGGCAGCGGCAAATTTTCTGGCCTTTTCTCCCGGCATCGTCTGTGGATCGGGTGATTTGATGCCATACAGGGTGATGGCACGGTGTGTATCTTGCCAGGAGACAACCAGGGTGTCCCCGGCCAAAACTTTTAGTACCCGGCCGTTCCAGGCAAGGCCAGGGGCAGCGGAAAAGAGGATCAGGGCGCATAACATGCCGACCGACCAGGTCGGTTGCACCAATCGTTGAGGGTGGCGAAGATAGACCATCGGTTTATCCCCTGGATTTATAAAAATGGCCGAATTGCTGGTCCATGCCGGTCACATGATCGCGTATCCAGCCGCTCAGTTCCTGCTGCAGCAGATTGGTGAGGTCTGCGCTCAGGCCATCGGTGGTAAGTTGTTGGTGCAGCCTGCCAAAGCGATCAGCAAATTCCGCATGGGCCTGCTGCTGTTCCCCAAGGCCCGCATAGTTCAGCTCTGCCATATGTCTTTCTTCCAGGGTGAAATGCCTGGCCGCATATTGTTTGAGTCGTACGAGAAGGGCGTCCAGGTCCTGTGGCCGGATGCCGTTTGCCAGGGCCGTATCAAGATCATCACTTAACCGGAAAAGCTGTTTGTGCTGCGCGTCGATGGCCGCAATGCCCAAGGCATATTTTTTGTTCCATTGCATGGTGAGCTTCGATAGAGTTTCGCGTGTGGGCAGGAAAAAACCTTTGCATATTCCTCTTCGGCTATTGTGCCACCTTTATCAGGGTAAAGCAATCAGTGAAAATACACCGCTCCTCCGCAAGTGGACGGAGGCACAGGTGTTGTGTGACCCTGGGGAATGGGTCTTCGCCACTGCAACATAAAAAAATCACTCCAACATAAAAAAATAATGCCGGAGACAGGTTGTGTTGCGGCATAAACGAGGTACATCCATGACAACTCTTCTTGATCTGGGATCCATGGAGATATCCTGGCTCGGCGGCGGTGAATTT
>JALVAI010000404.1 GCA_027011235.1 Desulfobulbaceae bacterium | reverse complement strand
CGCAAAGAAGTCTTGAACCTAAATCCTGCAGTTATCTGGCATTCGAACGTCGATACAGGCACATCTACGGCGTCGGATTCACGAATTTCGTGCTCGATGTGTAACCCTGTACACCTGTGCCGAAATTCGTGTTCCTCCTTGTATCTGCACATGTCTCAACGTTCTCGGTGCACGAACAACTGCAGGATTTAGGTTGAAAAAAAGAAAAGGTGCGGGTAAGTTAGGCCGGTCTTGTTCAAGACTCGTCAGTCAGGATGTACCATACATGTGGGCGGGTAGCTCAGCTGGATAGAGTGTCGGCCTCCGAAGCCGAAGGCCGCGGGTTCGAATCCCGCCTCGCCCACCAGTTTTACACCAACAATATATGAACCAACCACCAGCCAACGGAAAATAAGGATGAAATCCTGTTGGCTCACATCTCCATCGACCAGTACATCATCCCCGGAAAAATCATTGCTACGCAATGGTTCCGGCATGTTACCAAAATACTCCTTGACACTTATCTTCCTGTTTTGTAAATTCTTTTTTCAAATTGGTTCTTTTTACAAGATTTGAATCATTTTTTTTCCATCGACCATGGGTCACCTGTTGTAAAGCAGGTCCCATCGCCTCTCAAAATCACCATACCCGCCACTTAACTCCCATCTATGGGGCACATCAAAAGGAGGAAGAACATGAAAAAACTTCTACTCATCAGCGCATCTGTACTTTTAATGGCTGCCAATGTCTATGCAGGGGATTGCACGGCCGACGCCGCAAAATACTGTGCCGGGAAAACCGGCGCTGAAAGAATGGTTTGTCTGCGTATTCAGCAGAGGACAGGGGCGATGCCTATGGGGCAACTCTCCAACAAGAAATGTGCCGAAATGATCCACGCTGTTGTGGAGAACATCAAAAAGAGCTGTGACAAGGCAAAAGACAGAAATGGTGTTTGCAAAGACGTGAAAAAAGGGCAAGGAAGGATCATCACCTGCTACTACCAGAATATGGACAAGATTACTCCCAAATGCCAGGAGGCTATCAAGTCCGCTGTTGGCAAAGTTGACGCCTCTATTTAACACACTTAAACGGCATGTTCCTCAAGGGCGTTTTACCGCCACACAGGTTAAATGCCCATGATGAATAAAACAAAACGATATAGGGCATCCAGCGGATGCCCTATATCGATATATAGCGACTATTCTCCACCAACCGGAATCCGGTCTTCTCCGGGAAAGAGTTCCACCGACATTTCCTGAAGCTTATACTTCTGAATCTTGCCACTGGCGGTCATGGGATAGCTGTCAACAAAGGCGACATGTTTGGGAATTTTATGCCAGGCGATCTGTCCCCGGCAGAAATCACGAACATCATCCTCCGTCAAATCTGACCCCTTCTTTTTGATGATAAAGGCGCCGACCTCCTCGCCATATTTCCGGCTGGGAACACCAGCAACCTGGACATCGAGCACACCATCCAGACCAAAGAGAAACTCCTCGATTTCCCGGGGATAAATATTTTCACCCCCTCGAATAATCATATCCTTATGGCGGCCGGTAATGGCCAGGTATCCGGATTCGTCAATAACTCCAAGGTCACCGGAATGGAGCCAATTATCGCTGTCTATCGCCTTGGCAGTGGCCTCTTCATTGTTGTAGTATCCCTTCATTACATTATAGCCGCGACAGCAAAGCTCTCCCTGTTCTCCAGGCCCAAGGGTCTCATTGGTTTCCGGATCAACAATCTTCATCTCGATATGGGGCATCACCTTGCCAACGGTTTCCGTCCGCCTCTGCATGTCATCGGTGGGCAGGGTCTGGGTAATAACCGGCGACGCCTCGGTCAGCCCGTAACAGATGGTGATTTCCGTCATATGCATTTGATCAATCACCTTGCGCATGATATGGACCGGACAGGGCGATCCGGCCATGATCCCCGTGCGCAGAGATGAAAAATCAAATTTATCAAACAGGGGATGATCCAGAATGGCGATAAACATGGTGGGCACACCGTAAAGCGCCGTACAACGCTCCGTCTCCACCGAAGTCATCACCTGCACCGGATCAAATTTTTCCAGGATGACAAGGGTAGCGCTATGACTGACCGCTGCCAACACACCAAGAACACAACCAAAACAGTGAAAAAGAGGCACCGGCAGACAGAGCCGGTCACGATGGCTGAAATTCTGGTTGGCCCCGATGTAATAGCCATTATTGCCGATATTGTAATGGGTAAGCATGACCCCCTTGGGAAAACCCGTGGTGCCGGATGTGTACTGCATATTAACCACGTCATGGGGGTCAAGCTGCGCCTGCCGTTCTTTGTAGGCGTCATCATCTGTCATGGCAGCCATGCCCATCACCTCGGGCATGGAATACAGGCCACGATGTTTCTCCGGGCCAAGGAAAAAGACGCGGCGCAGGTCAGGAAAGCGCTTGCTCTTCAGTTCTCCCCGTTTCTGTTCCTTTAATTCAGGAACCAGGTCATACATGGTCTGCAGGTAGTCGGTATCCTGATAGCCGTCGATAATAAAGATATTCTCCGTCTCCGACTGCTCCAGCAGATAGGCCAGTTCCGCCTGTTTATAGTTGGTATTGACGGTGAGCAGAATAGCCCCGATTTTAGCAGTGGCAAACTGCAGGGCCACCCAGTAGGGAACATTGGTGGCCCAGACCGCCACCTTTTCCCCCTTTTGCACGCCAAGAGCCATCAAGCCCTTTGCCAGGGAATCCACCACCTCGCCGAACTCGCGGTAGGTCATGCGCAGGTTGCGGTCAACATAGACTATGGCTTCATTATCCGGATGAGCTTCTATTGCCTCATCCAGCAACTGCCCAAGGGTCACTTCGCGTAAAGAATCACTCATGGTCTCACCTATGCCGGAATATGCAGTACGGCATAAATGGCAGCCGGGGTATCCCCCACGCAGCTTACATAATGCGGTACAATGGAATTGTAGTATATGGAATCCCCTTTGGAGAGGGTGGCGGTTTCCGTCCCATAGATCACCTCAACCTCGCCTTCCTGAACCACGATGAATTCCTCGCCTTCATGGCTGGAGAGATTTTTCTCCTGGGCAGATTCCGGCAGCAGCTCCACGTAGAACGGCTCCATGTTGCGATCACTTTTTCCCTTACCCAGAGAATAGAATTTGAGCGCCACCGGTTTGTCTTTTCCCCGCAGCATACTCATTTCACTGGTACGTTCGGATTTACGAATGATAAGGGGATCAGTGCTGATGTGATCATCAAGAAATGTGCCGAGCCGAACCTCCAGCGCCCGCGCTATTTTCACCAGCGGTCCCAGAGAGGGAAAGACATCATCCTCAATAACCGAAGTAAGGAAATCCTTCGCAAGCCCGGTTTCCTGGGCAAGCTTGTCAAGGCTTATATCCTTCTTCTCCATATACGTGCGTATTCGCTGGCCTACCTTTTCAGATTTCATAATTCTCCCAAAGTGTTACGGTTCAATGTAAAAAAAATCAGCCACAGAGGGCGGGCCTTTGAAGCAATCCTCTCCAAATCGGGTTTATTGCGTTTTTTTATGCCATGAAATGGCATGCATTTTCAAAAACCGCCCCCATTGCCACACATTGTGTTCGCAGGATGACCCGATCCGTCATCGGATAACTATTTTTCCACGCCCTGCCTCAATCAATCAAGGGTGCCTCAAACAAATCGTCTATATACAATATGGACAACGCTCCGACAAGTCTCCCGTTGCATTGGATGGATACGGTTTGCAGAAGTGTTGTATAAACTAAAGGCCGGTCTGAACAAAAAAGAAGCGGCACACGCGCTTTGACCTGTACCGCTTCGTAATAAACCACTCTTTTATATAATTCTTTCCCTCAACCTACGGGCATAATCCAGTTGAACGGGTCCTCCGCCTTGCCGTACTGAATGGCGGTCAGATCATTGAAGAACCGGGCTGCCAGCGGCCCGACCCCGCCATCCCCAATGGTAATTTCCTTACCATCGAATTTAATATTGCCGACTGGAGAAATAACAGCGGCGGTGCCTGAGCCAAAGACCTCCTTCAAGGAGCCGTCCGCATGCGCTGCATAGACTTCATCAATGGAAATTTTCCGTTCAACAACCTTGATGCCCCACGACTCGGCAAGCTGGATCACAGAATCCCTGGTCACGCCGGACAAGATACTGCCGTTGAGTTCAGGGGTAATCAGTTCATCGCCGATCACGAAGAAGATGTTCATGGACCCCACCTCTTCGACATACTTGAGATCAACCCCGTCAAGCCACATCACCTGGGTATAGCCATCCTCGTTGGCAAGCTTGGTTGCATAGAGGCTTGCCGCATAATTACCGGCTGTTTTTGCCTCGCCCACGCCCCCACGCACGGCCCGGACATACTTTGAAGTGACCCAGATTTTTACCGGATCAAAACCTTCCGGATAATAGGCACCGACCGGGGACAGGATAATGAAAAAACGATACGTAAACGACGGCCGCAGGCCGATATAGGGGTCCGTGGCAATGATCGTCGGCCTGATATACAGGGAGGTGCCGTCGGCTTTTGGTACCCAGCCCTTTTCAAGTTTCAGTAATTCCAACATCGCCTCAAGGACAAAATCCTCATCCAGCGGCGGCATACAGAGCCGCTCACCCGACCTGTTCATACGTTTAATATTGTCCCTGGGCCTGAAGAGCTGCACCCCGCCGGAATCGGTGTGATAGGCCTTCAACCCTTCAAAAATAGCCTGCCCATAGTGAAGCACCATGGACGAGGGGTACATTTCCATGGGGCCGTACGGCTCAATACGTGGATCATGCCATCCTTTTTCAGGGGCATAGTCCATAACAAACATGTGATCGGTGAAATAGGTCCCAAACCCAAGAGATGAGTCGTCCGGATGTTCTTTTAACGTGTCGGCTTTTTTAATTGTAATTTCCACATTATCCTCGGCAGTTGATGATTATCGGGCTGTAACGGCACCTTGGAAAAATGCCGCTTCTTTACAGGGTCTTTGAAAAAAACACAGCATTTCATCTGTGAATTTATTAGTAAGTGATGGGCTCCTCACACACCTGCACCGCAGACAGTGCACAACATATAAACTTTTCGCTGTCGGCATCAAGGAAAAAATAGGAGACTATTGCCTGAATTTGGGGAACAAATAATTTTCCATGGAAGTATCCGGGACCAGGGCGGGGCGGAAGGACCGATAGAAAATCCGGCTCGGACATGCATGCAGCCGAAAGAATCGGTTGAAATCCCGCTAATCTGTTGTTATTGCTGGACGGCAGCGAAACAGCTTTCATGGAAAAGATGAATCTATCACATCGGTGAACAATGAAAAAAGACATACTTGAGATACGATGGCACGGCCGTGGAGGCCAGGGAGCGATCACGGCGGCCAAGATCGTTGCAAACGCAGCCTTTGCCTCGGGGTTTAAAGGTGCGGTCATGACGCCCACATTCGGTACGGAACGACGGGGCGCCGCTGTCTTTACCTCGCTGAAAATTTCCAAGGAAAAAATTTATGACCTCTCACCCATTACCACACCGGATATGATCATCGTTCTGGACCACACCTTGCTTGAGGAAGTAGATGTGGCCGCCGGCCTGAAAGACGACGGCCTTGTTGTCCTTAACGGTGCAAAATCCCCTGAAGAGTATGACTTCAAGGGCCGCAAGGTTGCCGTCTGTGACGTGACCCGACATGCGGTACAGGCGGGCCTGCCGCCGGGGATCGTTAATTCGGGAATAATCGGCGCTTTTTCCAAGGCAACCGGCCTGGTGGAAATTGATGTTCTTCTGGAGGCCATACAAAAAGAATTCAATGGCAAACGACCCGAGCTCAACGCAAAAGCGGCACAACTTGCCTATGACAACACCGCTGTTGGAGGAAGTAAATGACAACCGAAAATTTTGAAGAAATTATATCCAGAGGGACTCCCGGTCCCGGTGACGGCGGCAGAACCGGTTCCTGGCGGGTGTTACGCCCGGAAATAAACCTCAAGGTCTGCATTCCGGCCAAGACAAATAAAATGGCCTGTTTTACCTGTTGGCTCTACTGCCCGGACTGTGCGGTTTCCAAAACCATACCGCCGGTGATTGATTATGAATACTGCAAGGGCTGTGGTATCTGTGCTGAAGAATGCCCGGCCGGCGCCATCACCATGGTTGACGAGGCAACGCCGATAAACCAGCATGGCTGGACCAAATCGGCCGATCACGACAAACCATGAAAATCCCCGACTCCGGCAAGGGCAGGTTCCTGCTGTCCCGGGATTTTGG
>JALVAI010000403.1 GCA_027011235.1 Desulfobulbaceae bacterium | reverse complement strand
CCGCCCGAAGTCTCCCTAATGGATGTTATTCGCGGCTCCATCCCCTTTGCCGTTGTGGAAACCCTGGGCCTGCTCATCTTTATCGTCTTTCCCGACCTTGTGCTTTGGCTACCGAACCTACTGAAATAACATAAAAACAATCATCGATGAAAATTCTTATTTTCGGAGCCGGCGCCCTTGGCCAGGCGCTTGGTTGTCTCCTTGCAGCGAACAGACATTCAATAGATCTTATCATCAGAAAACGATTTATTGCCGCAATACGTGCAAACGGCCTGAGGGTTACCGGTATCTTCGGTGACTACACGGCCAATTCAGACCGATTGCGCTTGTTTGAGGACCTCCGGGAACTCGACAGGAACGACTATGACTGCGCCCTTATAACCACCAAATCCTATGATACAACAGAGGCGGTCCAGGCAATTGCTGAACTACCATCATTTACCGGTCCTGTTGTTTCCATGCAGAACGGCTGCGGTAATATCGAGCAGGTGAAGCACAAGTTTGGTCCTACCCGCACCTTTGGCGCCCGGGTGATCACCGGCTTTGAGATCAGGCAGCCGGGAACAGTCGATATTACTGTTACCGCCGATGATGTCCATATCGGTTCCTGTATCCGGGGAACCATCCCGCCCTTTGCCACCCGTCTTGCCGAGGCAATCAACAATGCAGGGCTCCCCTGCATTGCGGTAGAGGATATCTACCAGGACCTCTTTGCAAAATTACTCTACAACTGCGCCTTAAATCCCCTCGGAGCTGTATTGGGCGTCCACTACGGCGCCCTGGGTGACAATCCTGAAACGCGGAAAATAATGAATGAGGTCATAGATGAGACCTTTGCCGTTATTCACGGCCTGGGGGGTACAACGCCCTGGCCTGACCCAGAGAGTTATCGCCAGGTATTCTATGATAAACTCCTGCCCATGACCTATGACCACAGGCCATCAATGCTCCAGGACCTGGAACAGGGAAAACCGACCGAGATCGAAGCACTTGCCGGATATGTGGCCAACCAGGGACAAAAACTCTCTATTCCCACCCCTGCCTGCTCCCTCCTGGCCAGACTCGTTCGCTTTCGCGAACAGACAGGCCGGGAAGGACAATAGCAAACATGGAGATGTCAACAGGTGATGGCGTCGTAAAAACTTCGATCTACTGCGTCGTGTGTCCTGTGGCGATTCTCGACATACTACATGTATAGTCAAGACCCGCCACAGAACACTACTCCTCGGAGTCTACGCTTCGCTCCGCTTACCTGTATATCTGTGTTTTTACTTAGCCATCTTTAAGCATTGTCTGGAGTTTTTACGAATTCATCAACAGGTGGAATACAAGAAATCCGGAACAGGGAGAGAGGAGGAATTCCCTGTCCCGGACAGTGGGGAATGAAGCTGGGGAGGGGGGGACTGATTATTTTTGTTTGAGAAGGTCTCTTATTTCCGTAAGGAGAACTTCCTGTTTTGGGGGTTCTGCAGGAGCCTCTTCCTCTTTCTTTTTCAAACTGTTCATGGCCTTGACGACCAGAAATATTGCAAAGGCGACAATGGTGAAATCAACGACACTCTGAATAAACTTTCCGTACCCCAGGACAACAGCCGGCGTATCACCGGCAGCGGCTTTCAGAGTAATGGCAAGATTGGTAAAATCCACACCTCCAAGCAAAAGTCCGATGGGCGGCATGATCACATCGGCAACAAATGAGGAAACAATTTTCCCAAAGGCCGCCCCTATAATGATACCAACAGCCATGTCTACCACATTGCCTTTAACGGCAAATTCTTTGAATTCTTTCAACATTCCCATAGAAAATTCTCCGGAATTATGGCGGACCTACAATGCAGTCCTGTTAAAATTTAAGTTGCGGCTTCATCTTTTGCAGGGTCTTTTCACCGATGCCCTTGACATTCATCAGGTCCTTGGCGCTTTTAAACTTTCCATGTTTCTTCCGATAGGCAACAATCTTCTTTGCCGTTACAGGACCGATTCCGGTCAGCTCGGTCAGAGTTTTTGCATCAGCGGTGTTGATGTTGACCTTACCTGTCTTTTTGGTCGTTTTTCTCGATTTGTCAGAGCCTTTTTTCTTTGTTGATTTTGTCTTTTTCTCTTTTGATTTTTTCTGCTTCTTTGATTTCGATGTACTCTTTTTTTTCGTTTTCGTAGACTTTGAACTGGAACTTTTTTTCCTGCTGCTTTGAGTTGAGGAATCACCGGTGGACTTTGCCATTACCGGCATGCTTGAAAAGACAAACCCCAAGGCAAGTAATGAAATAAATAAACAAAGAATTTTTTTGTGCTGCATTGTTATATCTCCTCAGGTAAATTATATGATAACTTTGTAAACCTTCCCTCTATGGCGTGTTGTTCCAGGGACAATGCGCAAGATAAGGCCTGTTTGACAAGTATGCTGAGTAACTGCTCCACAACGCCTTCTGTTCTTCCCATTGGCACAACAAATACAGTTTATTGAATACTAAAAATAATCGAGCCCCCATATAGGTGCAAGTAATTATTTGGTAAACATTCCCAAATGATAGCTATCTAACTGAAAAACACTGGGCCCCAGTCCTTTTGGTCTTTTTCCACTGTTAGAACCGTAAAGCCGGTAATAGTTGGAATACCAGGATAAAAAATCAGCAAGAGTCTTTACCGTCATGCTTTTCCCTTGTGGCCCGGCCCTGTTTTGATTACAGTAAATAGTTATGATTACAGTAAGATAAAAGACAAAATATGTCTTTTATTTTCCGAATAATCGCAAGACGTTACCCTCAAAACAGGCCTGAATACCATTGAAGTCCCGCTTTGCTACCTTAATACTTATTTTTATTCTATTCGGCGCCTGCCTGGTGGCCATCCAAAGCACCGGCAAATGGACCAGGAGGCTGGAGTTTCAACGCATCAAAGACAAAGCAGCCAAGGCATTAAAGGTATATGCAGGGGATTTGCAAAGTGAACTCGACAAATTTGAAGCGCTTCCTCAGATACTGTCGACAAACCCTTTGTTCGTCAATCTGTTGCAACACCCCGAAGACGCCCGGCTCCGGAACAGGGTCAATATCGAGCTGGAACGAATCAACCGCCTTGCCCAGACCTCTGCCATTTATATAATGGATGCCAGCGGAACCGTCATTGGTTCGAGCAACTGGCGGGGCGCCGTCTCTTTTATCGGAGAAGACCTCTCTTTCCGTCCCTATTTCAAAGAGGCGATCCAGGGCCGGCCTGGTCGATATTTTGCCCTTGGTACGACTTCCCATGTGCGTGGGTATTATTTTTCAGCGCCCATTACCCCGTCAACAATCCCAATCGGTGTTCTCACCGTCAAGGTCCAACTGCAACGACTTGAGGATATTTGGGCCAAAGGGTCAGAAAAAGTCATTGTTACCGATCCCCAGGGTGTAATTTTTATAACCAGTTACGCGCCGTGGAAATTTCGCTCCCTGCATCCCTTAAGCAGAGAGGTTATGGAAAAATTGCGCAAAAGCCGACGTTACGGCGACATCGAACCGGACGCCCTGACCGGTACGGCAATAGGCATGACCGGAAACGACTCCACCCTGCTTGATCTGAGAAATGATGCCGTTGCCATGGAAGAACGAACGGTCAATGGTCACCACCCCTATCTGATTCAGTCAAAAACCATGCCGGATGCGGGCTGGACCGTCCATATCCTCAGTGATCTTTCCCATATCGACAGCTATGTCCGCAATATGATGCTCTTCATGACCGTTTTCCTGGCGGCCCTGCTATTGCTTGGCATGCTGCTCTATAATCGTCGCAAAGCGAAACGGGAGCGCATCCTCCTTGAAGAACACGCCCGGGCCATGCTGCAACAGGCCAACGAACAGCTTGAGTATAAAGTCAAGCAGCGAACACGGGAACTCACCAGAATAAACAGCAGGCTACATGAAGAAATAGAAGAACACAAACAGACTGAACAGGAGCTGCGCGCCACCCAGAATGAATTGATTCAGGCCGGGAAACTCGCTGCCATCGGCCAGATGGCGGCCTCCATCACCCATGAAATCAACCAGCCCCTGTCGGCAATCCGGATGTACGCCGACAATGCCTGTATGTTCCTGGACCAGAAGCACCCGGAAGAGGCCAGGAAAAACCTGTCGGATATCGCTGTTGTTATCAGCAAAATGGCCGAGATTACCAGGCACCTGAAATCATTTGCCCGAAAATCCCCCGGCAAGGTCGCCCCGATCTTGCTGGCAGAACCCGTTACCAGCGCCCTTACCCTGCTCGATCCCCGTATTACCAAGCATGATGTACAGGTCAACGTCAACCTGCCAAAAACGGACATATATGTTCTTGCCGAACCTATCCGTCTGGAACAGGTCCTGGTCAATGTGATCGGTAACAGTCTGGACGCGGTCAACAACCGGAAAATTAAGGAAATAACCCTTGATGTCTCATTGAATAACCAATGGGTCACCATCACCCTGCATGATTCCGGCAATGGAATCGCCGTGGAACATCTTGACCGTCTCTTTGACCCCTTTTTCACCACCAAGGAAGATGGCAGAGGTCTTGGCCTTGGATTATCGCTTTCCCAGGCCATCATCCAGGATTTCGGCGGAACCATAAGAGCGGATAATCATCCGGAAGGTGGCGCAGTGGTGACCATAACCCTGAAGCGGGCCGCACCTGAAGAGAAAAGTAAAAAAAGTGAAGAAAAATAGCAAAATTAACAGAAAAGGGCGTGTCATGGTTATTGATAACGATGAACATGTCTGCCGGGCCGCCGGCCAGGCATTGACCCTTGCCGGCCACACCACCGACTGCTGCAACCGTGGAGAAGACGCGATGGAAAAAATATCTTCCCAATGGCCGGATGTGGTTGTCTGCGACGTGAAGATGCCCGGCATGGACGGATTTGATATTCTCCACCATGTCCTGGAGATCGATCCTGACCTGCCGGTGATCCTGGTCACCGGGCACGGAGATGTCAGCATGGCCGTGGAGGCCATGCGTCTGGGCGCCTATGATTTTATCGAAAAACCCCTGTCATCGGGCCGGTTGATTGACGTTGTCGGCCGGGCCATGGAAAAAAGACGGCTTATTCTCGATAACCGTGAATTACGGGCCGAGGTCAGAAGAAAGGATGGCCTGGAGTCCGTTATCCTTGGCAAAAGTAAAGAAATTGTCCAACTGCGCCAGGCGATCCTCAATGTTGCCGATACGGACACGGATGTGCTGATCATCGGGGAAACCGGGACCGGCAAGGAACTGGTTGCCCGCTGCCTGCATGAACAGTCCAGCCGCCGCAACAACCGTTTTATCGCCGTCAATTGCGGGGCCATGCCGGAATCCATTATTGAAAATGAACTCTTCGGCCATGAGCCTGGCGCCTATACCGGCGCCGATCGGCTCCACATCGGCAAATTCGAGCAGTCCTCCGGCGGTACCCTTTTTCTGGATGAAATCGAAAGCATGCCCTTGGCCCTGCAGGTGCGTCTGCTGAGGGTCCTGCAGGAACGGGCCATTGACCGCCTTGGTGGCCGTGAGACCATTGCCCTTGACCTGCGGGTCATTGCCGCATCAAAGCAGGACCTGCTCGCCTTAAGTGAACAGGGTAAATTTCGGGCGGACCTTTACTACCGCCTCAGTGTTGTTACCCTCCACAATCCTCCTCTGCGCAGGAGACTTGAGGATATTCCCATCCTGTTTACCCATTTCCTCCTGAAGACAGCAAAACGTCTGGAACGATGTCCGCCTGAACTCTCACCCGCCCTGCTGCAAAAGCTGATGGGACACTCCTGGCCGGGAAATGTGCGGGAACTGCAGAATGTTGCTGACCGGACGGTGCTTGGTCTTGATACTCACTTTGGGGAACCTATGACCGATATCGACAAAAGGCCGCCTCTTTCCAGCCAGCTTGCCGCCTTTGAACGATGTATCCTGGAACAGGAGTTGTCATTGAACAGGGGCAACATCGGCAAAACATGCCAGTCCCTTGGCCTACCGAGAAAAACTCTCTACTATAAGTTGAAAAAACATGGCCTCAATCGCCGGGACTTTGTGAAAAAATCTTGAAGCCCCTTGAATGGGTCACTTATTGCCCACGCAAAACAAGACTATGGGCAAATTTTAAGACAAAGCATGCTTCTTCTTGGTTATTCATGTTTTCTAATATAGCTCTATTTGAATAAAGAATGAATAGTATTTCTTTCTGAGACATTTTTCCGATTAAACAACAACCCTAAATGTTGCCTTATGTGATTTGAGGTTATTCCTGTGCCAATCTTTTTCTCCCATACAGGGAAATGACGGATCG
>JALVAI010000402.1 GCA_027011235.1 Desulfobulbaceae bacterium | reverse complement strand
AGCGGCAAACTGTTCGGCAAAGGAACAGCCGATCCTGGCGGCAATGGTCTGGTTGAGTTCATCAGGGACGCGGCCCCGAACATCATAGGCGGTAAAACAGGAATAGGGAGTGGACATTATAGTGTTGCCGGGTTAAAAGGATGACACACCTGAATACGGGGTATCTCCGGGAAAGGACAGGGAATATCTTCCTGCCGGGTGTAACCGGATTATATAAGGATATTCATAGCATAATCAGCTGATAAAGACAACTTTTCACCCCAGGTAAGCAAATCATGAAAGGTATCATTCTTGCCGGCGGGTCCGGGACCCGCCTCTATCCCCTGACCAGGGTCATCAGCAAACAACTGATTCCGGTCTATGACAAGCCCATGATCTATTATCCCATGTCGGTGCTGATGCTGGCCGGTATCCGCGATATTCTGATCATTTCCACCCCCTATGATCTGCCGCGCTTTTCCGAACTGTTTGGTAACGGCTCTAATCTGGGACTTCGTATTTCCTATGTCGAGCAACCCAGGCCGGAGGGATTGGCCCAGGCCTTTATTCTCGGCCGGGAGTTTATCGGTGATGATTCCGTCTGCCTGGTACTTGGGGATAATATCTTCTTTGGCCATGGCTTTGCCGATATTGTCCAGCGCTGCAGCCGGCTGCGTTCAGGCGGCACCATCTTCGGGTACCTGGTCAAGGACCCCCAACGTTACGGCGTTGTCGAGTTCAACGACCAACAGCAGGTTATCGGCATAGAGGAAAAACCGGAGCAGCCAAAGTCACGTTATGCGGTTCCCGGTCTTTATTTTTATGATAACGAGGTCGTTGATATCGCGGCTTCGATACAACCCTCGGCCCGGGGCGAACTGGAGATTACCGATATCAACAAACATTATCTTGACCGGGGAAAACTGACCGTTGAATTGCTTGGCCGGGGCTTCTGCTGGCTGGACACCGGCACCCATGAATCTCTGCAGCAAGCAGCCAGTTATGTGCAGGCGGTCCAGGAACGCCAGGGCCTGAAAATAGCCTGCCTTGAAGAAATCGCCTATCGGTTGGGGTATATTGACCGGGAGCAGGTACAGCGTCTGGCCGTGGCAATGAAGAAAAATCAATACGGCGCCTATCTGCAGGATATGCTGAAGGACACCGTTCCCGACGGCAGGGCGGAACAGTGAAGATCTTGATAACAGGCGCCGGCGGCCAGCTTGGCCGGGACTGCGTTGCCCGTCTGGAATCCGTTCACCGGGTCGTGGCCTGCACCTCGGGAGAGCTGGATATTACCGACAGGGAACAGGTGGATGCGGTTTTCAGGAGAAACAGGCCGGAGGTGGTGATCAACTGCGCTGCCTATACAGCGGTTGACCGCTGCGAAGAGGAGAACAACCGCTGTTTTGAGGTCAACGGGATTGGGCCGGGAATCCTGGCCGCGCAATGCCGGGCCGGCAACGCCCGCCTGATCCATATCTCCACCGATTATGTCTTTGACGGCAATCGGCCCGTTCCCACGCCCTATTGCGAGGATGATCCGGTCAATCCCCTGTCCGCCTACGGCCGGAGCAAGCTGGCTGGAGAGATGGCCATTGCCGAATCCATGACCGATTACTGTATTCTGCGCACCGCCTGGCTCTATGGCATGGGCGGCGGTAATTTTCTCAAGACGATCTTGCGTCTGGCCCTGTCCCGGCCGGATCGG
>JALVAI010000401.1 GCA_027011235.1 Desulfobulbaceae bacterium | reverse complement strand
GGATACCCCTGGTCTGCACAGGGCCAGGGAGATGATGAACCGGGAGATGGTCCGGATTGCCATGGAAAGCCTTGCCGAGGCCGATGTGGTCCTTTTTCTTGCCGATGGGGCGGCACTGGATGACAGACGTTTTGAAAAACGGGCGCCGGAATATAAAGAGTACCTGCAGGCTGTTCGCTGTCCGGCCCTGCTGGCCGTCAACAAGATTGATCTCCTGGACCGGAAACAGTTATTGCCGGTTATAGACAGGTTTTCCCGTCTTCATCCCTTTGCAGGCGTTGTTCCCCTGTCCGCCCTTACCGGTGAAGGGGTGGATGTATTGCTGGCGGAGCTGGCAGCAAAACTTCCCCCGGGGCCGCAATATTATCCCGATGACATTCCCACCGACGCCAGTGAGCGTTTTATTGTCGCCGAACTGATTCGGGAAAAAATTTTTCTTCTCACCCGGGAGGAGGTGCCCTATTCAACCGCTGTCCTGATTGATGATTTTAAGGAGGGAGCCCAGGGGAAACCTGTGGTTATTCATGCGACAATTCTGGTTGAACGCGGTTCACAGAAGGGGATTATCATTGGCAGGGGCGGCGCCATGCTTGGGAAAATCCGGCAAGAGGCAGCCAGGGAGATCGCTGCCATGCTTGGCTGCCGGGTGCGGTTGCAGCTCTGGGTCAAGGTAAAGAAAAAATGGACCAGCAACAGCGGTATTCTCCGTGAGCTTGGCCTGTGAAACAATATTTTCCCGCCGCCCTTATTCCTCTTTTTTGCCGGGCGTCTGGGCAATATTCAAACTTTTCAGGATGATGAGTGCGGTCCGCAGTTGATTGTCCCGGGCGAGCCGTTGCTCAACCTTTTGCCGCTCCAGCGCGTTTTTCTTCTTTTCCCGTTGTCCTTTTTGGTTTTTAAGGCTGTTATTACGCAGGTGCCCGGGCAGGTCCTTTTCTCGAATTTCCCAGACCGGGGATGTCTTTTTCGTACTTTGTTGTACCGGTTCCTGAAAGGGGACGACCACATCCGGCGTGATCCCCGTTTCCTGGATGGAGTTGCCGTTTGGCGTGTAATAACGGGCGGTTGTCAGGCGGATACCGGCTCCGTTGGCCATGGGTATTACTGTTTGCACCGATCCCTTGCCAAAGGTTACCGTGCCGACAATAATGGCGCGGTGATGGTCCTTGAGGGCGCCGGCAACTATCTCCGAGGCGCTGGCCGACCCGCCGTTGACCAGGACAACCATGGGAAAAGTCACTGATCCGTTGCCCTTGTGCGCCTCAAATATCATGTCCTGGTCAGGGTCGCGGCCATGGGTGGAAACAATGACTCCCCTGTCAAGGAAGATGTCAGCAACCTTGACGGCCTGATCAAGCAGGCCGCCCGGATTATCGCGAAGATCAAGGACGATTCCTTTCAACTGGCCCTGTTTTCCTGCCTTGTGCAAGGCCTGGCGCAGGTCCTTGGTCGTTGTTGTCTGGAAATTTGTAATCCGCAGATAGAGCAGCCCAGGCGCCAGCAGCATGGATTTGACCGAGTGCAGCGGGATGATGTCCCGGGTTACAATCAGGTCATGGAGGCTCTGCTCACCGGGATGATGGACAGTAATGGTGACCTTGCTCCCCTTTTTTCCCCGCAGGATCTTGACCGCCTTCATCAGGCTCATGTCTTTTGTGGTCTCGTTGTTGATGCGGATGATCTGGTCCCCGGCCCGTATACCCAACCGATAGGCAGGGGTCCCCTCGATGGGTGAGACCACGGTCAGGACCCCGTTGCGGATTGTTATTTCAATACCAATACCGCTGAAACTGCCCCTGGTCTCCTCCTGCAGTTCCTTGAAGTCATCGGGCTGCATATAGGATGAATGGGGATCAAGCGAGGTCAGCATTCCGTTGATGGCGCCGGTAATCACCTTGTCGGTATCTACCTTGTCGACATAATGCTGCTGGAGCAGCGTCAGCACATTGGCAAAGGTCTCCAGGTCCTTGTATGTCTGCTGTCGTTCATCCGGGACCCCTGCAAGACATGGCACGGAACAGAGGATGAGAAGTGCTGTGAAAAAGAGATAAAGTTTGTTGTTCCGCATGGCTTTCATAAAAGTAATTTTTGATGGCGTCGTAAAAACTTCGATCTACTGCGTCGTCTGTCCTGTGGCGATTCTCGACATACTACATGTATAGTCAAGACCCGCCACAGAACACTACTCCTCGGAGTCTCCGCTTCGCTCCGCTTACCTGTATATCTGTGTTTTTACTTAGCCATCTTTAAGCATTGTCTGGACTTTTTACGAGTTCATCATTTTTATGGTTAATTGTTTGCCCCGGATATGGCACTGTTTATTTTATAAGAATTTCCCCGTACGATCACGGTAACATCCCCGTCAAGTCCATTGACAAAAACAGGGACATCTTTTGCTTTGAACCAGTCTCTTATCCTTTTGCTTCGTTCACTGAGCCAAAGATGTTTCGGGGCAGGAACAAGGCCGTAATCCGGTGATACTTTTTGGAAAAAAATATTTGGTGCGGTGCCCTCGGTTCCATGATGGGGAACTTTGAGAATATCTGCCTGAATGGAATCGGAATTTTTTGCCAGGTAGGTTCCAATTTTTCGGTTGAGATCACCTGTAAACAAAAACCGAAGATCCCGATGGGTGAGCATCATTATAAGAGACATATCATTGATATCTGTTCTGCCGACAGGGGTATGGACACCGTCAAATGCATAAAGAATATTGATATTCGTGTCCGCTCCTAACGGAAATATCATGCCCGGACTGGCTGTTTTGACATCAGCGCCATAATTTATTAAGGCTTTTCTGGTTGCAAGCACATCATTATAATCGCATCCCCATGGAATCTCACGATCACAGACTTTTTTATCAGGAATATTAAAATAGATTTTTTTTATTTCCATGTGATGTTTCATGAGATCATAGAGCCCTCCGTAATGATCTTTATGTGGATGAGATATAAAGACAATATCCAAGGTGGTAATATGCTTTTTCTGAAGAACCGGAATAAGCGCTTTTTCTGCTATATGACGATAGCCGGTGTCAATAAGGATCGTTTTTCCTCCTCTTGTCTGGATCAGATGAGCGTCACCCTGGAGTTGTGAATAATTGACATTGACCATGGTCCAGATCAGATCTGGTTTGGCTTGGAACATGGCGGCTGCAGCTATAACCGGGATACAGAGTAACAGGTATTTCATAAATGATCCTCCTTTGGTGTTCATTTATCTGTTTGCTCTGGTAGTCCCGGCACAGGCAGTGGTATCAGTTTTGGATAGGCGTCGGCGCTCAGCCATTTGAGAGGATCAACAGGAGTCGAATTTTTTCGTATTTCAAAGTAGAGCCCTCTTGAAAACAGGGTGGCAATATCGCCGGTGGTGCCGATCTGCTGGCCGCCAAGGACCCGGTCGCCGCTGTTGACTGTAATATCGTCAAGATGGGCGGTGATGGTGTAATAGCCGAGACCATGGTCAATGATTACCATGTTGCCGTAACCCAGTTTGTAACCGGCAAAGATGACCTTGCCGGTATAAATGGACACAACCGGTGTGTTTTCCCCGGTATGGATGATAATGCCCTTGCAGGGGCTGTTGTCAACCATCTCGCCGAATCGGACAACCAACTCGCCTTCAACCGGCCCCTGCAGCCGTCCCTTGTTGAGAAGAAAACCTCGTTTCCGGTTTCTTTGTTTCCGCTGCAGGCGGGCAATTGTTTTTGTCAGGTCATGTTCGGCTCTTTGCATCTCCCGTACGGCCTGTTCATACAGACCTTTTTTTGTCCTGATCCTGGTAAGCAGACTAGACTTCTCTTCCCGGACAGCCTGCAGTGCCTGTTCCTCTTGTTCAGCCTGCCGGACCAGGTCGGCAAGGATATTTTTTTGCAGTTCAATGTCCTGTTTTGTCCGGGTCAGGTCGACAATGGTCTTGCGGTACCTGTTGATGATTGCCTGATCGTATTGCAGCATTTGTTTATAGGCATCGTTAAAGAGCATGAGTTCAGGAAGATTTTTCCGGGAAAAGGCGACATTGAGAAAACCGGTTTTTCCCATCAGATAAAAGGAGCGCAGTCGTTTCTCCAGATGCAGGCGAACTCTGTCCCTGGTCTCGGAGATTCGTTCAAGTTCCCTGATTTTTTCGGCCAGTAGATTGTGTTTTTCGGCCAGTTTCTGTTTCAGCTCGGCCAGCTTTTTTTTACCACCGCTTATCTTTTCATCTATCTGTTGCAGCTCGCCGAGCAGGGAAATTTCCTGCTCACTGTTTTGCCGGATCTTTTCAAGATGGCGCTTTATCTGCTGCTCAAGTTTTCTTATGTGTATCTTGTTTGTTTTAATGGCGCCATGTGTTGATTCCATCGTGGCCGGACAGGTGACCGGCAGAAGCAGTCTGCCTATAAAAATTGCAAGACAGCAGCAGATAACGGGTGCTAAACGTGTTGCGTGCGTCATCAGACCTGCAGGATCTTTCTGGTTGAGGAAAAACTGCCGCCGGCACAGAACAGGGTGGAGAGCGCTACAATTATGGCAATCACCGGCAGGGGGAAAAAGGTGAAGGGAAAAAAGGAAAAAAGGGCCGAGCCGGAAAATTGCAGGGTAATCCATGTATAAAGAACATACAGAGCCGCCAGGCCAAGGGCGGCGCCCAACAGCCCCTGCAGGGCCCCTTCAAGGAAGTACGGCGCCCGGATATAGGCGCTGGAGGCGCCGCACAGCCTGAGTAATTCCAGCTCCCGTTGTCTGGACAACAGGGTAAGGCGAATGGTACGGGCAATCATAAAGGTGCTGGTCAGGATGAGCAGGGAGCCGGAGAGAATGACCACAATACGCATGAGCCGGACAAATGAGTAAAAACGTTCAATCCATTGGCGGCCATACTGGACCTTGAGGACCCCGGGCATGGTCAGCAGGTAATCGGAAAAGGCTTTAATGCGTGTAAGGCTGTGCAGCGATCGGCGCGGATAGACTTCTATGGAGGGGGGGAGAAAGTCTTCAGGCATGTCCGCCAGGACATCGCGGTCTGTTCCCAGTTCCTGTTTAAAGCGTTCAAATGCCTCTTTGCGGCTGACAAAGGCAATTTTTTTGACCGCATCAAATTTAAGAATTTTTCTCTTGTACTCCTTCTGCAGGGCCGGAGAAGGCTCTTCGTCAAGATAGGCGATCAGGCGCAGGTCATCGCCAAGTTGTTTGCCGGCCTGTATCATATTGGTATAGGTCAGCAGGAAAAAGGAAAATATGAGTACGGACAGGCTGATGGTTATGAGGTTGAGAAGCTGAGAACCCCAGGTCTGGAGAAGGTTGCGGCCTGTCTGAGATAAAATTGTCAGGAGAAAGTTCATTGGTGACAATCCCCATTGTCTGGCGCCGGATTTCGTTTGATACCCGCACCGATGATATGTCCGTTTGCCAGCACCACAACCCTGTGTCTACCAAGCCCATAAATTCTGGAGTCATGGGTTGCGATCAGGATGGTGGCGCCCTGGTCGCGGTGTTCGTTAAACAGCTCCATGACCCGGTCGGAATTCTCGGCATCCAGATTGCCGGTGGGTTCATCGGCCAGGATCAGGTCAGGATTATTGCAGAGCGACCTGGCAACGGCCACCCGCTGCTGTTCACCGCGGGAAAGATCTCCGGCTTTGGCGTTTATCTTGTCTTTCAGTCCAAGCCGTTCCAGCAGGTCACGGGTTCGTTTGCGGATAAATGATTTTTTGCGACCGGTTATTTCCATGGGCAGGGCAATGTTGCGGGCAACGGATTGTTTGGGAAGAAGCTTGAAGTCCTGGTAGACTATACCGATGCGTCGCCGCAATATCTGTAATTTTTTTCCGGAGAGCCGTGTCACATCCATACCGTCGATTTCCACAAGCCCCCGGTCCGGCCGTTCGACCCTGTAGAGCAGGCGAAGCAGGGTGGTCTTACCGGCCCCGCTGAGCCCGGTAAGAAAGAGCAGTTCACCCTTGGCAACACTTAAGGAAACATCCTTGAGCGCCTTGACATCGGGGGGATAAAATTTGCGAACCTTGATCAGCTCGACCATGACCTCGTTGCTGTTTTTCTGCATGCTGTTTTCCGTCTTGCTGATTGTTGTTTTGCGGATTTTTTATTATGCAGAAAAAATTTCGTCAAAGATGGCAAAGGCCTGCTGCACGGCCGGGATATCATCCTTGAGTTTGAGATAGGAGTCACCGCACAGTTCCTGATTGACCAGGTCATCACTGGCAGAGATGATGCCGGCAAGGGGCATGTCAGCAGCCTCGGCAACTGCCTGGTCTATTTTGGTTAGCAAGGCAGGTGGCACCGGATCAGGCGCCCTGTTGACGATGAGATGCCTGGCTTTGACGT
>JALVAI010000400.1 GCA_027011235.1 Desulfobulbaceae bacterium | reverse complement strand
CATCCATTTTTTCTCGAAACTGTTGAGGGGCCGCCCAGCCTGCCGCGATACAGGCTTGAGGATTAACGCCAAAATAGCGTGAAAGATGTATCATGACCGCTGCTTCGGCAATACGCCGCTGTGAACACTGTGGCCCCTCATCCAGCGTATTGGAGACATTGACCTCAAAGGAATTATCTCGGCCCTCCACCTTGAGCAATGCCTCTGCATCGTCATGGCCTACAGCGACGCTGATGGCTGATGCGTATAACACCTTGCCGTTGACAGAGGAAACAAAATCACCGGCAATCACGTCGAATGTTCGACTTGCACCAATTCCAATATAGAAATCACCCAGTTGCGCCTTGGCGCCGCCGCCAATTTTTTTTACATTTACATCATCCTGTGTCCAGGCGCCAGAAAAGACAAGCTGGCGGGATTTTTGGTTTGAATTGGTAAATTTTTTGGTTGTTGCGTGAATCCGGCGACTGCCGATCTTGTTGATGGCTGTGTAAATCCACCACTTTGCGCCATGACTCAGCCTGCGTTTTTCAAACCGGTCGGGAATTGTCCGGTCCTTGATGTCATCAACATAGATTGTCACGGGCGGCTTACCGGTTTGATCTATCAATTCACCAAGACAGGACAGGCCCAGGGAATATTCGGTCATCACCGGGGAAACTTCCGCCATGTTGTTTCCGGTATAATCAAACCTGGAGAGAGAGGAACAACCGCTATTTATTGTGGAGATTGCCATGAGAACGGCAAATACGAAGAATTTGTGTTTCATAATTTACTCCTTTCTTATTGGGCTGATGGCGCGTTTTTGTTGAAATAGTGAAAAATACCCCTGTACCTATAATAACGAAGAAGGCGCTGCCCTATTCCAACCCGGCAGAAAAATCAGATGCGGGACCCATCACCAGCAAAGAGTTCCCGGTAGGCCGCCGATTGGGCCAACAGTTCAACGTGGGTCCCCTCCTGAATCACCCGGCCATGCCCCAGAATGATAATTTTATCCGCGTGCCGTATCGTTTCCAGGCGGTGGCTGACCACGATAACGGTCATTTTTTCTTTTAAGCCAACAAGTGAGCGCAGGAGAATGGACTCTGAATCAGCATCAAGGGCTGAGGTCGGTTCATCCATTAAAAGAATCTTTGGCCTGGTAAGCAAGGCGCGGGCAATGGTTATCCTCTGGGCTTCACCGCCCGAAAGATTTGCGCCGCCAGGCCCAATATAGGTGTCAAAGCCATTTTCAAGCCGCTTTACAAATTCCAGGGCAGAGGACAATCGGGCAACCTCTTCTATTTCCCTCCTGGAGGCATCCGGTCTTGCCAGGCAGATATTTTCAGAAACTGTTCCGCTAAAGAGGATGGGACTTTGCGGCACTACCGCAATCCGGGAACGTAATGATGCCAGAGTTACCTTACTGATGTCTTGACCATCTATGAAAATTTTCCCCCGGCTCGGATCATACAACCGAACCATGAGCCTTAGCAGAGATGATTTTCCCGATCCGCTGCCGCCGACAATAGCTGTAAAATTACATGGTTCAAGAGTAAGATTAATGTCCTCAAGCACAGGTTGGTTTGTTCTGTATGCAAAGCAAACGTTTTGTAACTCTATCCGGCCTCGATCTATTAACAGTGGTTTTGCATGCTCTTTTTCCCGGAGCGAGGAAGGCGTATGGAGGACCTCATATATTCTTTCCAGGCTCACAAG
>JALVAI010000399.1 GCA_027011235.1 Desulfobulbaceae bacterium | reverse complement strand
GTTTAATCCCGCCAAGCGATGGTATCCTTTGTTTCTGAGGATTGATGGTAATCAGAATTTTTTATCCTTGAGGAAAGGCTCAAAATGGTACCACTGGCAGGGGTGGTCCCGCAGGGCATGTTCAAGAAGTGCGGCGTATTGGCCGGCGGCCCCGGCAATGGCAGCTTCCCGGTCGGTCCGGGAACCGGGCCGGACGGTGATCGGGCCCTGCAGGCTGCAATGGTAGCTGTTGGTGCCGGTGCGGAAGGCAAAAAAGGCAAAGAGCGGCGCCCCGGAAACCAGGGCAAAGACATAGGGGGCTTCCGGCAGCCAGACCTCATGCCCGAGAAAGTCCACCTTTACCCGGCGCTGTTCCTTTTGCCAGAGAATATCCCCGGTCATGGACACCAGGCCGCCGTTCTGCAGGCAGCGGATGCCCTCGATGGCGGCAAGGGGGGAGCCGCCTTCCTGCCGCACGCCAATGATCCGTATTCCGGCCTGCCGCAGCTGTTCCTTTTGCAGGGCCTCGACCCCTTCCTTTTCCTTGACCCCCATGTAGAGAAGCATCTCCACATCTTTTTTCCGTTGTTTCAGCATCTGGGCCGCCATCTCCCAGTTGCCGAGGTGGGACATGAGCAGGATCGCCCCGGAAGGGGAACGTGCCAGCAGTTCCTCGCCCTCGCTGGTTAACCGCGGCACTCTGCCCCGGCTGGTCAGGAACCGGTCCACATGGATGGTGGTAAAGCTCTGGAACTGGTTGAAGACGCACCACAGGTGGTAGAGGCGACTTCGCTGTGGATAGAGAGCGTTATACAGGCGCAGGCTTTCCCTTCTCCGGCCCGGACAACAGAAGTAGGTAAAGGCAATGATGCGGGCGACCAAAATAAACAGGGGGGAGCCCAGCAGGCGGCCACTGGTATGCAATACCTGATACCAGAAACCCTTCATGGCCTGAAACTCCTGAGAACCCGCCAAAAAATCAACCGGGAAAAGGTGGCAGAGTTACGCATGAAATCGACCCAGGGGCGGAAATGGCTGATCCGCTCCCCCTTTTCCTGGTAGATGACCCCTATTTCCACCTCTTTGATGGCCAAACCCTGCAGCCGGGCCAGGACCAGCACCTCAACCTCGTACTGGTACCTGCGGGCCCGGACGTCAAGGCGCAGGGTTTCGGGCAGGGGATAGAGCCGGAATCCGGATTGGGAATCCCGGAGCACCGGGCCGCCCGCCATCCGTACCCAGAAGTTGGAAAATCCCCGCCCGAACCGGCTGGTCCAGGGCACATTGACACCACTCATGTCCCTGCGCACGCCGACCACCAGGCAGCGGTTTTTTTCTTTTTCTGCAACAGCCAGCAGGGCCGGGGCATCATCGGGATTATGCTGGCCGTCACCGTCGATGGTCAGGCCATAGTCACAGCCCGATTTTCGGGCCTTGGCAAAGCCGGTGAGCAGGGCCGCGCCCTTGCCCTGGTTGGTTTTGTGCCGGCACACCGTAATGTTGTCAATTGCTGCCAGCTGCTGCCCGGTGTTATCGGTGCTGCCGTCATCGACAACGATAACCGGCAGCTCCAGGGCAAGGCACTTGCGTACGACCCGGGAGATTGTATCCTGATGGTTATAGACAGGGATGATGACGGCTGCTTTCATGGTATTCAGGCGGGATACCCCCAGGCCACACCCCAGGTGCCGGGACCCATGTGAACACCGGAGGTCAGGGAGAGCGGGA
>JALVAI010000398.1 GCA_027011235.1 Desulfobulbaceae bacterium | reverse complement strand
ACGCCTTGTTCTCCTTGTTTTCCTTGTTCTTCTGTGCGTGATACTGGGAAAGCAGGGTCTGCAGTTTCCAGGGGGAAGAGAGACATTCGCGGCCAAGACCGCATTCGCTGATCACCTCGCAAAAGCTTAAAAATTCATCCATCAACCGGGTGACCACCTTTTCTTTGTGCTGGATAATCCGCAACTGGCGGCGCATGTCAATTCCTTCGATGGGCAGAATCTTCAGCCATCCCTGTTCCGCCTCCCGGCAGACCGTGAGCTGGGAGAGACAGGCCGCGCCGGCACCCGATTCCACCGCTTTTTTGATGGCTTCGGTGTGGCCGAGGGTGGTAACGACCTGCAGGATGTCGGCATGCCGGCCCAGTTTTTTGGTGAAGATTTCCGCGGTACCCGAGCCCTTTTCCCGCATGACCCATTTTGTCTCCCGCAGATCCTCGGGAACGCGAAAGATCTCTTTCTGGCCCAGGGGATGTGACGGACTGACGATGATGGCCAGCTCGTCCTCGAACCAGGGCACGGCCCGCAGGGAGTCAACGCTTATCCCCCCTTCGACAAATCCGAGGTCGGCCTCTCCTTTCTGGACCATTTTTTCCGCGATCAGGGTGTTGGCTACCAGCATATCAATATGGGCCTCGGTATGCAGCCGCATAAAGGAACCGATCAGGTAGGGGAGCACATAATTACCTATGGTTGAACTGGCAACTACCTTGAGGGAACCGGCCACGGAGTCCCGCCGTTCGGTCAGCATGCTCTCCACGTTGACGACCTGGTAGATGATCTCCTTGGCCAGTGGCAGGAGGTAACGGCCGCGGTCATTGAGAAGCAGGCTCCGCCCATGGCGGTCAAATAACGGGCCGCTGAGCTGGCTTTCCAGTTCGCTCAGCGCCATGCTCACCGCAGATTGGGTCAGGTAGAGGTTCTTGCTGGCCCGTGTGACCTGTTTTGTCTCGGCAACGGCAATAAAGATCTCAAGCTGTCTGAATGTAATAGCCATGGTCGCTTATCAATGTGATTGAATAAAAATATTATTAGAATAACTCATTGTTTTGCCAGAATAACATGTCGTTTAAAGAAGAGAAACAATTTTGTTCATTTGCTCGCAAGTGGTTTGCCGTTTATCTATCATGGTAGTTTTTCGTTTTTTTTGGCTGAGGAATTTTTCTTTCCTGACGTATAGCATTTCTTTTGATATTTCGCATCATAAAAATAAATGATAATTTTGTTTTTTAATGAGCGTCTCGGAGCAGGAAAGCGGCCCAGCGTATTCTGACCAACTCTATCTGCTTCACTGTTTTTTTCATCGGATGGCCTGTTTTTCGGCGCTATCATTATCGGCAGGCTTCTTTTCCTTCATTTCTCGCTTTAACCTGGTCAGCACCAACAGGGAACTTTGCACAATGGATGGGGGAGAAAGAGAGGGCTGTCTCTGTAAACCCGTTGACCAGAAGCTCCGACCTGCCTTAATGGTCATTGTTGTAGGGTATCTTCCAGGCGAGAAGTATTTCCTGGATCGAGCCAGCGGTGTGGTCGATCATGCAACCGCTGTTATATGATGAAATTATGCGTTACAACATATAAGCATAAGGCCACCTTGAAAAATTGCCTTTTCGCCCGATCTCTGCGTCACAGAAAAATGAAAAATGCTCACATATATATGCTGCGCTTTCTAATTTTCCTGTTCCTTGACCTCAAACGAAAATTCTAATTTTTCAAAGCACCCATGAGATAACGAAGAGCTGGCAAGTCCTTACGCTGATTTTTCCTGTTTGGTGCCGATCCGGAAGGCCAGGGCGGCAAGCACCATGATGGCCGCAATAATGGCAAAGGCCAGTCGAAAGTCCTGGCCGGTGGATAAACCGATGAGCAGGCCGGCCAGGATAGGGCCCGAGGCGTGGCCGACATCATAAAGGGTGCCGAAAACCCCCATGGCCGAGCCGATATTGTCCTGCCGGCAGAGATCGGCAACCATGGCTGCGGCCGACGAGGTGACAATGGCCTCGCCCAGGCCGAAAACAGCGGCCAGCAGCAGGAGGGCGATATAGTTTTGTACCCATGGGATCAGGATAAAGGGAATCGCGCAGACAAACATACCCCAGAAGAGCAACGGTTTGCGACCATGTCTGTCCGAGATCCTGCCCATCAACGGTTTGGCCAGCACTGTCATCAGGATCTGTACCCCCCAGAGCAGTCCTGCCTGGAATTCTGTGTACCCAAGTACCATAACGATGTAAATCGGCATGAAGGCCTCCATGGCGCCAACGGAGAGGTTTTGCACGCCTTCCATATTGCTGGTGACCAGAATGCGGCGATCGGTTAAAATATCACGGACACTTTTGCCGAAATGGCGGAAAACAGCGGTTATGGTGCTGCGTTGTTTTCTGTCCCTCTTATCTGGGGTGGACAGGCCCCTGCTGGCCCATATTCCCGTGATCAGAGCCGCCATTCCCAGGGCGGCGACAACGCCGTAGATGATATGAAAATGAACAAGTTGGGATTTTCCTCCCCCGGCCATCCAGGTCAGCAGTAATCCGCCCAGGGGGGCGCCAATAAGGTTGCCGACAATGGTCACCGAGGAGAACCAGGAAAGCATTTCACCGCGTCTGTCACCGGCCGTGTCCACTACAACCGCCATGATCACCGGGCCGTAAATCGCAGTGGCAAAGCCATGCAGGAAGCGGACGACAAGCAGGGCCTCGTAGGTGTTGACCCAGAGATAGGAAAAGGGAACCAGGGCGAAGAAGAGAAGGCCGCAGATCATGGTCCGCCTGCGGCCGATAATGTCTGAAATGACACCGGCTGGCATCTTGAAAAATATGCCGGTCACCGTGGAAATGGCCACCGCAAATCCAATGGCCTCCGGACCAACGCCAAAGGAGGCGGCAAAGAGCGCCAGGACAGGAGTCCTGGCCAGGGCATAGGAGGCCTTGGCAAGAAAACCGGAAGCACATAATCCGGTGAAGTTACTCGTGCGTGGCATGATTTCTCCTGTGGGATGGCCGCCTGCGGCGGTGTTTAAAATGGCGCGGGGCTGAAGCGTTGCTGATAGTATTTATTGTTTTTTTATGGCTGGAACGAGTAATTCTCTCCATCATGTCGGTTTATCGAAAAATCGTCCCCCAAGGACGGCTGTCCATACTGGATCTGATACAGGCCAAAGCCTGTGGCATTCCTGTGGAAAGTCTTCCAGCGTCTGTCTGGAAATCGCCTTTTTACCATATTTCTTCGTCTCTACCAAAAGGAAAAATGGAGCGAATGTCACAGAAGGAATATTTTCCGCTTGGTCGGATTTGAGCCTTTGTGATTTGATGGATTATAATAAGGTTCAGAGGCGGATTTGTTTTTCCGCAGGCAGGTCCGGGTTCGGGAGATAGAGCAGAACCGTCTTGCCGATCAACTGCACCATGACCGCTCCGGATTGACGGGCAAGTTCCCCTGCAGCTTCCTTTTTGGCCAGAGGACAGTTTTGTCCAAGTTTGACCTTGATCAGTTCATGGGCAGTTATGGCATCATCGATTGCCGCAACAACGGTCTGTGTTATACCTTCCTTGCCGACATAGACAACGGGATGCAGATGATGGCCCAAGGCGCGCAATTGTTTTTTCTGTCTGCCGGTCAGGGGCGGTATGGTATCTTTTGTGTTGTCTGTGTCCATGGCTGTCGCTTGTTTTGTGTGTTTTCTGACTAAGATTGAAACAGGTTGCTGAAGATGCGGTAACCCCCAACCCAGGTGCCGATACTGGAACCCAGTCCGGTCATAATGAAAACAAGAAAGATGCGCAGGAGTTTATTCTGCCACCAGCCCCGGATTCTGCCGATATCCGTGCCCACGTTTTCAAATTCCTTCACCACCGGCGGTCTGGTCATTACCTGGACAAAGGCACACACATAACCCGCGCCGATGACCGGGGTCAGGCTGGTGATCGGGGCAGCGGCAAAGGCGGATATAATGGTGGCGGGATGGGCCCAGGCAAGGACAGCGCCAATGGCTGACGGAATTCCGTTGGCCAGCACCCAGAACAGGGCATTGGCTGCCGCCTCGCCGGCCCCCTGGCGAAAGCCGATGGCCGCGATAGAGAGCAGGATGGCCGCCGGGATTGACCAGCCGACAATCTTCCAGAGTTTGGAAACCGGGGGGATGGTGTTGATCTCCTCGATTATATCACGGTTGTCCTCCCTGATGACACGCTGCATACCTTCCATGTGCCCGGCGCCGACCACTGCCACGATGCGGCGTCCGGCGGCAGCCTTGATCTTTTCCGCCATGAAGATGTCCCGTTCATCAATCAGCACCCTTTTTGTGTCCGGCAAGGCATTGCCAAGCTCATCCATCAGCTCCGAGAGTACATCCTTGCTTCGCAGTTCGGTCAGCTTTTCTTCATCCAGCTCCGTTGTGTCAAAAAGTGAGGCGATCAGTGAGGCGATCAGGTACCCTTTTTTCCACAGGGAGGTCGCATGCCACGCCCGTCGCAGGGTGACCCGGACCTCGCGGTCGCAAAGTTCAACCGGAATGTTGTTCTCCTCTGCAATCCGGGCCGCCCGCAAGAGTTCGGTTCCCGGCATGACCCCTAATTTACCGCCAAGTTTTTTCTGATACGAGGCCAGGATAAGGTTGACCAACAGGGTGGAGAGCTGTTTTTTACGGATAATTTCCTTGAGGTCCAGGTTTTGCCACCGTTTACGGTTGGCAAGGGCGGCAAAGCGTTTTTCATCAAGCTCGATACAGACCGTATCCGGTTTCTCATTGGCGATAACCTGCTCGACAAGGTCTGCTGACTGCCTGGATATATGGGCTGTTCCGACCAGAAGAATGGTTTTGTCGGCCAGGGAAATGACGGCCACGTCATCGGGGTATGAATTTTTTGGAAAAGGCACGTTTGTCATGGGTATGTTTTCTGATCAGCGCAAGGTCGGCGAATCATGTATAGATGTTGGCTCTGTTACCGGTGACTGTTTGTGAATTCCTGCTGCCAAACAGACATCGGCATGTTGAGGCCGACAATAGCCATGATTGGACAAAGAGTAAAGGGGCTTTCCATGGGAAAATTTCTGAAAAGCGGCTGTCAATTGTTGTCCCGGCAATCTCTGGGCCGGCATGGGGAAGGAAAAAAAGAAGCAAAAAAAGGAAAGATGGCTTTGCGGAAACCATACCGAATTAAGGCCACTTTGAAAAAATGCCGCTGGATATCTGCGTCACAGAAAAATAAACAAGGATCACATATATCTAAGGCGGCCTTGCCCACAACCCAAGTCTGTAGGGGCGGCTTCAGCCGCCTTGGGGAAACCATTCCAGATAAAATGACGCTTTCCTCAGGCGAATAAATTCGCCCATACAGCACATCCAACAATTGTGTTGCATGTGCTGTATAACGAGACAATCGGTTACAATAATAACTCTTACCTTGTCTCGAACGAAAATTATAATTTTTCGAGGCACCCTTAAGCCAGAAAGAAGTGTTCCCTGTTCAGAAAATGTCAGCAAATCAGGTTTACACCTTTTTGACCACAAGTTTTTTACCGGGATGAATCAGGTTTGAGCGCAGGTTGTTCCACCGGCGGATGTCGGTTGCGGAAACCCGGAAACGGCGGGCAATGGTCCAGATGGAATCACCGTTACGGACCCTGTACCAGGTCAGTTCATAGCCAGTGTTTCCGGATCCTGGGCGTTGTTTTTTATAATCGGTCAGGGTTATGAAATGGGTTTTTGCAGATACAGAGGATTTCCCAGGGGGAATTTGTCCGGGCCTGTCCACATACAGAGCTATCTGCTGACCAATACGGATCCGACGTACATTTTGTATATCATTCCATTGCTTGATTAGGCTGACAGGAACCCGATACTGTTTGGAAATTTTGGAAAGGGTTTCACCTGCTTTGAGCTGATGCAGGATAAGGGGTGTGTTTTTTCCAGCCCGGGCATAGCGACTGGCCATTGTTTCACCTTGCTTGAGCAGAACATACCGGGTTGTTCGATAGGGAATACGCAGATGCCGGCCCCGGCGCAGGTGGGCGCTATGCAGGTTGTTGGCCTTGAGCAGTGTTTTTTTGTTGAGTCGGTATCGACGACAGATACGGGCAAGTGTGTCCCCCCTTCTGACGATGTGTGTTTTCCATCCGGTTGTGACGACCGGATGCAGTCGTCGAAGGTTTTGGGCGACGAGATCGCGGCTTCCCGCTGGTATTTTTACCTGAAATGTTTGCGGGTTCGGTGGTGTCCGATCTCTGCGCAAGGCATTGTTCAGCTCTCTGATTGTCCGGATATCCGTTTCGGCTGCCGCCGCCACGGCAGCAAGGTCGGTGCGGGCCGGAACCGTGATCAGATCAAAGGCCAGGGGCGACTGGTACTC
>JALVAI010000397.1 GCA_027011235.1 Desulfobulbaceae bacterium | reverse complement strand
TTCCCCTGCCATGGCGATAAAATGGTTATCAACCGTTATCTCGAAGATTTCTACAATGCAGTCCCTCAGCAGCGGATAGAGGTGCCGTTGCTTCCGTTTCGCGGCAAGGTCCGGGTGGTGGAAGAGAACGAGCAGGAGCATCAGCTGCCGGATACCAGCCAGGTCCCGGAGGCGGCCCGGAGGCTGGTCCTGGAAAAGCTGAGCGAACTTGCCGGCGTGGATGGAATCCGCGAGCAGGACCACCTGGCCCGTGACCTTGGCCTGGACAGCCTGGTGCTGGTGGAGTTCGGGGCCTTTCTTGGCGAGGAGTTTGGCGTGGGCGCGGAGCATCTTGACGGATTACAGACCGTTGCCGACTGTATCCTTGCTGCCGGGGGCATTATGCCGGCATCATCCTTTGTTGCCCTGAAACCGCCGGGTGAGGCCTGGTTTGCTGACAGCAGCGAACAACCCCTTGAGTTTTCCAAAGGCGCCACCATCGCCGAGCTGTTTCTGCAGCAGGCGGCAAAAACGCCTGACCGGGTCATTGTCAGCGACCAGATGAGCGGTGAAAAGACCTATCGCCAACTGCTTATGGCCATTTTTGCTCTGCTGCCGGCCATCAAAAAGCTCCCGGATAAACGGATCGGTATCATGCTCCCGGCCTCGGTCGGCGCCATCATCAGCTATCTGGTTGTCATGTTTTCCGGTCGTGAACCGGTGATGGTGAACTGGACAACAGGCAGCAGTCAGGTTGACTACTGCCTGAAAAATTGCTGGGTTAGCCATGTGATCAGCTCCAAGAAATTTGTCGACCGTCTGCGTACCCAGGGGGTTGATCTGGACAATATCGGTATCTCATGGCTCTATCTTGAAGAGCTGGCCGCAGGGGTGGGAATCATGGCAAAGGGGGCGGTTTTTTTGAAAAGCAGGTTGCCGCGGCTGTTTTTGGGGAGAGCGAAAATCGCCGGGACCGCTGCAATTCTCTTTACCTCCGGCTCTGAATCACATCCTAAATCCGTGCCCTTAAGCCATGCAAATTTTCTTGCCAATGGCAGTGATGTCAGCAGGATACTGGCGCTTAAGAGCAATGACCGGCTGCTTGGCATCCTGCCGGTTTTCCATTCCCTTGGCCTGGCCGGAACCGTGATCCTGCCGCTTTGTACCGGTCTGCGCACCGTGTACTGGCCAAATCCCACCGAGGGCCGGCAGTTGGCCAGACTGATTGCCTCCCACCGGGTAACCACCCTTATCACCACCCCCACCTTTTTGCAGAATATTCTCCATCAGGCGGACAAGGGGGAGCTGGTCTCCATGCGTCTTGTTTTTTCCGGGGCCGAGAAATGCCCGCAACCGCTGTTTGACCGCCTTGCCGATCAGGCGCCGGAGGCGGTTCTTTGCGAGGGGTACGGGGTAACCGAGTGCTCGCCCGTGATCAGCGTCAACAGGCCCGAGGCGCCAAAGCCCGGCACCATAGGCTATCTGCTGCCTTCCATGGAGGCGGTTCTCTTGCACCCAGAGACCGGCGAGGTGGTGCAGGATGCAGGCCCCGGCCGGCTGCTGGTACGTGGACCCAATGTTTTTGCCGGCTACCTGGGCGATGCGCCCTCACCCTTTGTCACCCATGACCACAAGGACTGGTATGATACCGGTGATCTCATGACCCGGCAGCCGGATGGCCTGCTCACCTTTAGCGGCCGGCTCAAGCGGTTTGTCAAGCTGGGCGGGGAGATGATT
>JALVAI010000396.1 GCA_027011235.1 Desulfobulbaceae bacterium | reverse complement strand
AGATAACAGAAAAAATCTGCTGTTCCTTTTACCTGCCGCCTGAACCGCATAAAATCCAGATTTTCCCTGATTGTCCCGCTGCCACCCTTCAGCCCGGTCATCAGCAGGTCCAGGCTCTGCCTGATCGGCGCCGGATCTACGGCGACCAGGAAAACGCCTTGGGCACAACTTATATATAGGGGACCGATGTTCTGTATGGTAACACCATAAATGGTATAGCCCTGGTAGCGCAGGGTGGGCAGGGGCGTCACAATTTTGAGGCTCTTGAGCAAGGAATGCAACTTGACAGCTGTATGTCCTTCTGTGACAGCGGCAAGAAACAGTGGTTGCATGACAGGACTGGATGGGGATTGCGCTGATTCCCTGGCTGGAACAAGGGCAAAGACAATGTTTCTCCTGAAAACATCTCCAATGAACCGCTTTCCCTTCAGGACATGCCAAAGTTTACCGCATGTCGAAATTGTCGCAATATCGCTATTGGCCAGGCCAAGGGCCGCCAGGGTACGTTCCTGGTCCATGGTGCCGATATTTTTCCATGATTTGGTCCGGGCAAACCGTTGATATGCCCGGGCCGGATGGTCCCAGGTAATAACAGCGCCGCATTGCCGGGGAACCAGGGTTAAAAGATCAACCTCCTGCCATTCGGTTGTCAGTAGATAAATGATGCCGGCAAGGACAAACAGGCCCAACAGCAGAGGAAAAAACCGCTTCATGATCAGGCGGCCCCATGTGCGGAATGTTTGGTGTTGTGCTCACCTGGACAAAGATACTTCTTCAGGAGGGCGGTCAGGGTATCAGGTTCTATGGGTTTTGCAATAAAATCATCCATGCCCGCGGCAAGACATCTCTTCCTGTCTTCGTCAAGGGCATAGGCGGTCATGGCTATAATCGGCACATGACAACCAGCCTTCTCCTCGGAGCGGATCCTTGCCACCGCTTCAAAACCGTCCATTTCCGGCATTTGAATATCCATAAAAATACAGTCAATGTCCTGTCTTTTCTTCCATTCTTCCACGGCCTCCCGGCCGTTTGTAACCGAATGCACGGTCAAGCCGATATTGGTCAACAGGGCTTCGGCCAGGGTGATATTGATAAACTCATCATCGACCAGCAGAATAGACTTGCCCTCAAAGCAGGTGCCCGATCGATCTGCGGCGCCTATTGTATCAATGTGGCTGGATTGAGATGGTGATGGTAGAGTTCTCTCCCGCACAACGGCAAAAGGCAGTGAAAAATAAAATCCTGTTCCCCTGCCCTCTTCACTCTCCAGATGGATATCGCCGCCCATCAGCCTGATTATTTTTCTGGAAATGGCAAGTCCAAGACCGGTGCCCCCATATTGCCTTGAAAGGGTGGTATCTACCTGGGTAAAGGCCTCGAAAATGGTCTTCTGCATTGCCGGTTCAATACCTATTCCAGTGTCACAGATCTCAAACAGAATACGGATAAGGGATTTTTCCACCTGATTAACAAGCAGGGAAACTTGAATGGTGATGCCCCCCTCATGGGTAAATTTTACGGCATTGCCGACAAGGTTTAACAACACCTGGGCCAGCTTGTCGTCATCGCCGATCAGCTCATCGGGAACATCGGCGTCAATTTGAGCATCCAGGCTCAGACCCTTTTTCCTGGCCAACACTTCAAGATGGAGGATTATCTCCTCAACAAGGTCACGTAAACAAAATGGTGCCTTCTGCAGTTCCATCCGTCCTGCCTCGACCTTGGTAAAATCAAGCATATCATTGATGAGACTGAGCAGTCGCAGGCCTGAGCGATGGATAAGTGTGAGGTATTTATATTGGCATGGTTCCATTTTTTCCTGTAAAAGCAGGTGGGTCAGGCCAATAATACCGTTCATGGGGGTACGGATTTCATGGCTCATATTGGCAAGAAAATTTGTTTTTGCCAGGGAGGCCGCTTCCGCATTTTTTCTGGCCTCCTGCAACTCCTGCTCAACAGCCTTCTGCCGGGAAATATCCTGGACAACCCACACCACGCCGGATGCAAGATCATTCTGGTTGATCGCCTTGCCGGACAGAGTACATGGAACCAGGGTGCCATCCTTTTTTCTAAGAGTATATTCAATCTGATCAAGATCGCTGACCGCAAGCCACCGGGCATAGGTACGGAGAAAATGGAGATAGGATCGTGTATCGGCAAAAAACATCCGGGGTTTCTTGCCAAGAATTTCCCATTTTGAATAACCAAACACCTCCCCTACCCGCTCATTGACATTGCTGATCCTGCCCTTTCGTATCAGTAAAATACCGACAAGACTGGCGCTGAAAATTGTCTCCAGTTCGCGCCTGGTTTCACGGCGGGCGGTCTCGGCAAGAATACTCTGCCTGCGGCCGCGATCTATCTGCTCAGTCAGTTGCCGTTCCGTTTGCGAATGCAGGGCCATCCGTATAAACACCGCCCCGGAAACGACTGCCAGCAAACCCAGTACCACCATAACCAACCAGGGAGGGGCAACAGGCTGCAGGGTTACCAGTTGCCACCCCTTCTGCAAAACGGCTTCACGGATGACAAGCATTCTTTTATTGTCCAGATGTACGATGTCATCCAGGAGGACAAAGGGCAGGGGCGTAAGGGAATAAGTGCTGAATTGCCTGCTTGCCCGTATTTTTTTTCGCCTGGAATCGGAGAGTGGATAGGCGGTGTGATAGAGGAATTCCTCCCTGTTGCTGGCAAAAACAACGCCATCAGGAGAGAGGAGTAATATGGTGTACCGGCCTGCCGGGTCACGGAGAAGTGAATCAACGGCCTTGAGATCGATTTTTATGGCAACTACCCCGATTACCTTGCGTCCTTGCGGTTCCGTGACCGGGGCGCTGATATAGATCCCGCGTTTTTTGGTGGTTACCCCGACAGCGGCATACTGCACCTGTTCACCATGCATGGCCCGCCTGAAATAGGGACGAAATCCATAATTGTTTCCAGTAAGGGTGGCATTGTCCGGCCCAAACGGAGAACACCCTATTACCGTGCCCTGATGGTCGAGAAGATACACAATGGAGGCGGATAAAACATCTTTGGCCGTGACCAGAACCTGCAGTAACCGGTCGTTGTCAGGGTTGGTATGGCCAAGACAGGCGTCAACAATCACCTGTTTTTTAGCCAGGGTTATGGCGCCATTGCCAAAGCGCTGAACAATAAGATTGTTGATTTGGAAGGCAAGGTGATCGGTAACTATCTTTTGACGGCCCCGGGCTGACTGTTGCACAATATGATCACTGCCAATACAGATAATGAGTATGGCAACCAGGGTCAGCAGGACAATCAGCAGGATATTCGACTTGACATGTTGGTCATGAAGACCATTCCCCTGCTTTTTGTCAAGATTCTGTCGGGTCAAATCAGCCATAGGGTACAAATCCGGAGCGAACAAACACACCATGCACGACCACCCGGCAGGAAATTTGCGCGCCTGGTCGTCTTTTCATATAAGATGCCACTCTTCCAGCGCCAGATACCAAGTGTATTTTATACTACCTCAAAAAAACACAAAAAAAAAGCCGCGTCCAGGGGACACGGCATCTTATACAACTGCAATGGATTGTGTATTTTTCAGGCCCCTTATATGGCCGTCTTTGTCAACCAGAAGTCATGACGATTACAAAAACTGGTCGCATACACCTCTCCTTTGTAGCCCTTGGGCAGGGTATATGTGGAGACGGGTCTGTCTCTGGGAGTGAATGTCTTCTCACCCACAACAGTGCCATCGGCAAGAACCAGGGTATGACGAACAATAAAATGGGTTTCAGACATGGGATGTTTGGTTTCCACCTGGACCTTATCACCATTGACCGTCACCACCGGGGCATGACTGCCGACTTTTTGGGACCACCTGCCGGGGGTATCCTTGCTGTAAATTACACCAGGAATTGCGCATCCTTTCGAAGCAAATGAAGAACGGGCACTGGTCAGAGCCAGCGCGGAAACAGCAACCGCCGATGTTTTCAAAAACAGGCGTCTATCGGTCATGGTATTTCCTCCTGCTGAGTTAATAATAATTCTTTATAACAAGTCAATCCTGCTGAGGCAACACCTTTTTCTCACCGATCGCCGCCCGGGATGTATCTTTCCTGTTTTTCCCATGATCACGGGCCACCAGCATATAGATCACGGGGACGACAAAAAGGGTAAACAGGGTGCCGATAGTCATGCCGCCCACCAGGACAAGACCGATGGAATTTCTGGCAGCAGCCCCGGCTCCGGTCACCAGGGTAAGGGGAAAATGTCCGGCAACGGTTGCTGTACTGGTCATGAGAATCGGACGCAGGCGGATCATGGCTGCCTCATGGATCGCCGCTCTTTTTTCTCTTCCCTGCTCCTGCAGTGTATTGGCAAACTCAACAATCAAAATACCATTTTTGGCCACCAGCCCGACCAGGGTAACCAGGCCGACCTGGGAATAAATATTTAACGTTGTCGTCCATCCATGGGTCCAGAACGGGACATTTGGGTCCGGCATTTTGAGAAAGGTAAAAACAAGGGCGCCAAACAGGGCAAGCGGCACCGAACCGCCAAGAATGACAAATGGGTCCCGAAAGGAGTTAAACTGGGCGGCAAGGACCAGAAATATAAGGACAATGGCAAGGGCGAATGTGGGCAGGAACTGATTACCTTCTTTACGTAACTGCCGTGATTCACCGGTATAGTCTATCACATAGCCCTTGGGCAGGATTCGTGCCGCCTCATCTTCCAAGAAAGACAGGGCCTTGTCCAGGGGACGGACCGCCACCCCGCTGATCGACACCGCATTCAGTTGCTGAAATCGATTGAGCGAGCGCGGCACAACACTGTTTTTAAGATCAGCCACCGTGCTTAAAGGGATGAGCGCACCGTCCGGGCCGGTCACGTGGATATTTTTCAACTGCGACGGGTTGAGACGGTCACGGCGCTGGATCTGGGGGATGACCTTGTAGCTGCGGCCATCAATATCAAAACGATTGACATAGTTTCCACCAAGCATGGAACTGATATCGCTTCCCACCTGTCGCAGGTCAAGGCCGAGATCGGCAACCAGGTCACGGTTAATGACAAATCTGGACTGGGGCTGATCTATTTTCAGATCAATGATCGGGGGAAAGGCAAACATGCCGCTGCGTATGGCCTTTTGTTGGATCTGACGGGCAAACTGGAGCAACTGCTCTTCACTTGCTGTTGAGGCAAGGATAAATTCAACCGGAAAACGCCCACCGCCGGGCAAGGCCGGTGGAAGGACCGGAAACATCCGTATGCCGGGAATGGTGGACAACTTCTCCTGGACCCTGGGCAGCAGTTCATAGATAGTCCGGTTTCGCTGATCCCAGGGCTTGGTGACCATGCCGCCGAATCCAAAAGTCGGACGGGTGATCTGAAAGGTGAAATCCGTTTCCGGAAAAGACATGAATACCCTGTTGGCGGCAGCGGCATAGCGACTGGTCTGGTCAATGGTCGAATTGGCGGCAGCATCAAAAATACCAAAGATTACCCCCTGATCTTCTGTGGGCGCCAGTTCTCTGGGCGACATCTGAAACATGGGTATTATCAAAAGACTCAAAACAATCCAGACCACATAAACCGGTGTTCTAATACTGAGAACACCATCAAGCGCCCGGCCATACCCCTTTTTGAGACGGGTAAAACCATCGGCTATCCGGCGGGCCAGTCCATGCTCTTCCATTCCCGGCTGCAGAAGATATGCAGACATCATGGGAGAAAGGGTCAAGGCCACAATCCCTGAAATGGCCACAGCTCCGGCCAGGGTCAGGGCAAATTCACGAAACAGAGCGCCGGTCAGACCACCCTGCAGGCCTATGGGCGCATAGACGGCTGCCAGGGTAATGGTCATGGCGATAATGGGTCCAACCAGCTCGCGGGCACCGAGCAGGGCGGCATGCATAGGTGTCTCCCCAAGACTGATGTGCCGCTCAACGTTTTCAACCACGACAATGGCATCATCAACCACCAGCCCAACCGACAGAACAATGGCCAACAGGGTCAACAGGTTGATGGTAAAGCCGAACACCTGCATCAGGAAAACCGCCCCGATAAGCGACAGGGGAATAGCAACCACGGGTACCAGTACCGAACGCATGGAACCAAGAAATAAAAAAATGACCACAACCACGATAATCAGGGTATCGCCAAGGGTTTTGAGTACTTCATGAATGGCGGTATTGATATAATCGGTGGCGTCATAGGCCACCCGCGCCTGCATACCGGTGGGCAGCCCTTTTTTTATGCTCGCCATTTCCCGGCGTACCCGCTTGATCACATCTATGGAGTTGGCGTTGGGCAATGGCCAGATTCCCATAAAAACAGCTGTTTTGCCGGAAAATCGCACCTCGGCATCATAATTTTGGGCCCCAAGCACCACCTGGGCT
>JALVAI010000395.1 GCA_027011235.1 Desulfobulbaceae bacterium | reverse complement strand
CGGCACCGGGCCGCCCTTGGACTTTCCGAAGAGACCGATGCGGTTATCATCGTTGTTTCCGAAGAGACCCAGGAAATTTCACTGGTCCGCCAGGGCAAAATCACCACCCTCAGCGATGAAGAGGCATTAAGCAACAGGCTGCAGGAAATTTTTATTCATCCAAAACACACCCATCCTTCATGGAAAAGCTGGTTCCAGGGAACACAAAACTCATAGACAGGCTCCTATGCCGGGTCAGCCCCAAGGAATGCGCCCTCAAGATACTGGCGCTCTTTATGGCTATCTGTCTCTGGTACTTTGTTGTTGGCGAAGACCAGGTAGACATCACCCTGACAATCCCCATAGAAATTCTCAACCTGCCGGCCGACCTGGTGATTGCCAATCACTACAAAAAAGACCTTGAGGTTACCGTGCGCGGCCCGCGCAGCATGATCCAGGACATCAGGCAGCAGAACATTACCCGGGCCATTGATTTGGCCAATGCCAAACCCGGCACCATGGTCATCAGAAACAAGGCGGATTCCATTCGTTTTCCCATCGGTATCAAGGTGTTACGCCTGCAGCCCGCCAACACGACCCTGTTGATCGACAAACTGATACAGAAGAACCTGCCCATCCATCCGGTCATCGAGGGAGAACCGGCACCCGGATATGAACTCGGCAAGATCACGTTGCGGCCCAACCAGCTCACTGTCTCCGGCCCCAAGCAGATCCTTGATTCCCAACTCGCTCTGAAGACCTATGTGATCGACCTGGACGGCCTTGATCATTCGACCTCCCTGCAGGTGCAGCTCAATCTGAGCGAAGACCTCCTCAACCTCATAGGTGAGGCCGTGGTGACCGTTGATATCACACTCAAGGAACGAACACTGCGTAAGACCATACGCGGGATTCCGGTGAATGTCCGGGACGCGGATTCGCAATATATTGCCATTCCCGGCACAGTGACCGTGGAAGCCGACATCCCCGAAAACCTGATTCGCGATACTCCGGAGCTGGCAATGCTGTTCAGGGCGTCGGTATCGGCAAAAGATATTACGGAAAAAAACCAGAAAACAGAAGTCAAGGTTGTCGGCATCAGTGTGCCCCATCATGTGCCGATCAGGATAATTTCCGTCAAACCGCCACGAATATCACTGCGTCGTATCAAGGCGCGAACAAAACATTTGGCTAAAAAAGCGGCCGGAAAAAAGGCAAAATAGGCGCCATTGCCCGGCCTTTGCCGGAAAGGACACGTCATGAGAAAACTCTTTGGAACCGATGGAGTGCGCGGGGTGGCCAACATCTACCCCATGACCTCGGAGATCGCCATGCAGATCGGGCGAGCCATCGCCTTTATCGTCAAAAACAATGCCAAGGGACACCAGATCGTTATCGGCAAGGACACCAGGCTGTCCGGCTACATGATTGAAAATGCCCTGGCCGCCGGCATCTGCTCCATGGGCGTCAATGTGCAGATACTCGGGCCATTGCCGACCCCGGGCATTGCCTTTATCACCACCTCGATGCGGGCCGATGCCGGGGTGGTGATTTCCGCCTCGCATAATCCCTTCCAGGATAATGGCATCAAAATTTTCTCCAGCGACGGATTCAAGCTGCCCGACGAGGTGGAGGCCGACATTGAAGACCTTATCTTTTCCCAAAAGATGGCCGCCCTGCGGCCGGTCGCCGACGAGGTGGGCAAGGCCTCCCGCATTGACGACGCCAGGGGACGCTATATCGTCTTTCTCAAAAACACCTTTCCAAAACAGTACACCCTCGATGATTTCCATATCGTTCTGGACTGCGCCCACGGCGCCACCTACAAGGTTGCACCCTTTGTCTTTACCGAGCTGGGCGCCAAAGTGACAACCATCGGCGTTGACCCGAACGGCAAAAACATCAACCATGAATGCGGCGCCCTCCACCCCGAGGTCATGGCCGAAAAGGTCAAACAGCTTGGCGCCGACATCGGCCTGGCCCTGGACGGTGATGGTGACCGGCTGATTGTCTGTGATGAGCATGGCGCTATTGTTGATGGCGATCATATCATGGCCATCTGCGCCAGGGACCTGATGAGCCGCAGGAAGCTGAAGAAAAAGACCCTGGTCGCCACGGTCATGTCCAACATGGGGCTGGAAAAGGCCATGCAGGAGATGAACGGACACCTGGTCAGGACCCAGGTGGGAGACCGGTACGTGGTGGAGATGATGCGGGCCAAGGGGTATAATTTCGGCGGCGAGCAGTCAGGGCACCTGGTCTTTCTTGATCACAACACCACCGGCGACGGTATTCTGGCCGGACTGCAACTGCTGGCCATCATGATCAAAAAGAAAAAACCCTTATCCGAGCTGGCAACCATTATGTCTTCCTATCCCCAGGTGCTGGAAAACGTGCGCATGTCGACCCGGATCGCCCCGGAGCAGATTCCCGGTTTTCCGGAGGCCTTGAAAAAGGCGGAGGAAAAACTGGGCGATCGCGGTCGCCTCCTGGTGCGACCTTCGGGCACCGAACCGGTCATCCGGGTCATGGCCGAGGGAGAGGACAAACAGGAGATAACCACCATCGCCCTGGAACTCTGTGATATTATCCGCCGGGCGGACAGGATATAGGAAGACTACCCGGCGGCTGAATAATTCGCAAAGCCGCTCCTACCCGGCCTTTGCCATTGCCCTGGCAAAGGCATCTCCTGAACGGGCGATAACATCCTCATCTATGCAAAAGGCAAGACGGATATAGCCGGGGGCGCCAAAACCACGTCCGGGCACGGCCAGGATCTTCTCACCGGCCAGGATACGGCAGAATTCCACATCATCGGCTATCGGCGTTTTGGGAAAGAGATAAAAGGCGCCTTTTGGCCGCACATATTCAAGACCGGCCCGGTCAAGAATATCACAGAACACCTGCCGCCTGCGGGCATAGATCGAACAGTCCACATGTTCGTCCTGCAGCCTGGCCACGACCCGCTGCATCAGGGCCGGGGCATTGACAAATCCGAGGATGCGGTTGGCAAGGGTCATGGCATCGAGCAGGGGTATCTTTTCCTTCATATCAGGATGAACGGCAATATAACCGATCCGCTCTCCGGGCAGGGAAAGGTCCTTGGAATAGGATGAAACAACTATGGCGTTGGTTGAGGCCGCCATCACCGACGGAACCTGGATATCGTCATAGACTATCTGGCGATACGGCTCATCCGAGATAAGATAGATATTGCGGCAGTACTTTTCACCCGCCTTTTCCAGTAATTGCCCAAGCGCCTGCAGAGACGCCGCGGAATACACCTGGCCGGTGGGGTTATTGGGGCTGTTGATCAAAATTGCCTTGGTCTTTGGGGACAAAGCGGCCTCAATACCATCGAGATCAAGATTAAACTCCTCATCAGTGGCAACGACCTTGGTGACCCCGCCATGATTATCCACATAAAAGTTGTACTCGACAAAAAAGGGGGCCAGGATAATCACCTCGTCACCGGGATCAAGCAGGGATTTCATCACCACGTTCAAACCGCCGGCCGCGCCACAGGTCATCAGGATATCACCCTGGGTCAGGGCAACATCCTGCTCCGATGAGAGCCGCTCTGCCAGCGATTCCCGGACAAAGGGAAAGCCGCCGTTTGGCATATAGCCATGAATACCCGGCTTTTCATCCGCGGCCAGCTCCTGAAGAACCTCGGAGAACCTGGCGGGCGGCGGCACGTCCGGATTGCCCAGGCTGAAGTCAAAGACGTTTTCCGCCCCGAATTCAGCCTTCATTTTCGCCCCTTCTTCAAACATCTTGCGTATCCAGGATGATTTTTCGGCAAATGCCTGCATCTTTTTGGAAATGGTCATGGCTTCCTCATGGTGTCTATTGTCTTTGTTCTCAACTCCGGCATTACCTGACAGACAATGCCTCCTTCCAGCTCAACACTATTCCGATGGCTGCACCCGGCTCAGGTGCCGTTAAATTTCTTTTTGAAATAGTCATAGGCCGCATTTATTTCCTTCATCTTTTCCTCGGCAACGCCTTTGAACTCATCACCGAGATGGGCGACCTTGTCCGGATGATACTGCATGGACAGCTTGCGATAGGCCTTTTTTATCATAACAAAATCAGCACCCGGTTCCAGACCAAGGACAGCATAATACTGTTCCTCGTACTGGGCGGACGTGGTCGTACTCTCCTGCCGCCCGTACATGTATTTTGCTTCAATATTACGAAGATCATAGGAACTGATTTCCAGAAAAGCCGCAATATTCCTTGCCTGGCGCAACTCCTCTTCGACGACCGGCTTTTTCAGATAAATAATCTGGTAGACAAGCTCCAGCAGGATCAAGCGGCCCTCATAGGCAAACTTCTGCTTGAACTCGGTCAAGAGGGAATTCATGTCCTCGTCTGAATTACGGGCATCCTTGATCAACTGCTTGACCCAGTACATCTGGTCGGTATCATAATGGAGATTGTACTGAAAGAAGTTGGTCATGGTCGCCAGTTCCGCCTTGGTGAAATGGCCGTCCATTTCAGCGATCTTGACCAGGATATGCACAAGCAGGTAGACAAACTGCCTGTGGGTTTCGGTCTGGGTGGACTCATAGGTGGAAACCCGGCGCCGGATATAGTAGGAAAACCCGTAAAAAGCGGCAATAAGGAGAAAAAACCCGAACAGGCCGGAAAAAAAGAGAAAACCGAGAAAATTCATCAATGCGGGAGCGCCGCCGGTCACCAGCAGCAAAAGGGCGGCGATGAGCAGACAACCGCCGCATCCCGGTTGGTTATGTTGTCGATATTCCATTAGTCAGGAGAAAGGGAAAAGGGAAAGGTATCAGGCCGCTTAAGAATGGTCACTTGCGCCAGCTTCTTCGGCAAACAGGGCGTCAACAAACTCGTGGGCGTCAAAATCCCGCAGGTCATCCATCTGTTCACCGATACCGATAAAACGCACGGGAATTTTCAGTTCCCGACAGACATTGGCCACAATACCACCCTTGGCCGTGCCGTCAAGCTTGGTCAGGGCAAGGCCGGAAACCCCCACAGCCTCGCCAAAGAGCTTGGCCTGGGAGATACCGTTCTGGCCGGTGGTGGCATCGAGCACCAGCAGCACCTCGTGCGGGGCGCCCTCCATTTTTTTCCCGATCACCCGTTTGATTTTTTTCAGCTCTTCCATCAGGTTGACACTGGTATGCAGCCGGCCGGCGGTATCGATAATGATGGCGTCAAAATCGTTTTTTACGCCGTAATCCAGGCCGTCAAAGACAACCGACGAAGGATCGGCGCCCGGCTTGCTGGCAATAATATCAGTCCCCACCCGCTGGGCCCATATTTTGAGCTGATCAATGGCGGCGGCCCGAAAGGTATCAGCGGCAATCAGCAGGACCGTTTGACCGGATTCCTTGAATTTATTGGCTATCTTGCCGATGGTGGTGGTCTTGCCCACCCCGTTGACACCAACGACCATGATAACAAAGGGCCCGGATTCCGGCATGACCAGTTCGGCCGGTTGATCCGAGGCAAGCAGATAGCCGAGAATTTTATCGCGCAGTATTTTCTTTAATGCCTGGGGATCGCTGAGCTCTTTTCGCTTGACCTGCCGCCGAGCGGCATCGAGCAGATCCATGGTGGTTGCCACTCCGAGATCCGAAGTGATCAGAATTTCCTCCAGTTCATCAAGAAGGTCCTCGTCAATCTCCTTTTTGCCGAGAAAAATGGAATCCAGCCGATAGAGCAGACCCTGCCGGGTCTTGCCCAACCGCTCCTGCAACCGCTGAAACAGTGATTTCCTGGTGGGTTTGTCAGCGGTAACCGCTGCGGCAGCAGTCTCCTCTACCGGCTGTGGTTCCTGTTCTTGCTCCGGCTGCTCTTTCTCCGTACCCGGAAGGTCTGTTGCTTCTTCCGCCAATCCTGCAACGTCATCGGCCTGTTCATCGGCCAGCAACTCCTCAAGAGGCTGATCAACAATTACATCCTCTTCTTCCCCGGCCACTGTTGGCTGGGCTTCGGTTTCCGGCTCTGTCCCCTCTTTTTGCAGCCAATCCGGTTCAACGTCTTGTTCTGCCGCCAAACTCTCCTGATCAGCGATGACATCCGTGGAACCGACATCTTCATCTGGCTGATCCGGCGCCAGCAATTCTTCCAGGGTTTGATCTACAATATCATCCCCAGCTTCCGAGGTCGTTTCTGCACAGGAATCCGCTTCCGCCTCGGCAATCAACTCGGCCAGGGTCTCTTCCAGGGCCTCCTCTCCAGAATTCTTTTCGGAACTATCGTCCGTCGGTACCGTAGATTCACGCACCTCTGTTTTTTCCTGCGTTCCAATCCCGGCGTCATCCTCCTCTGGAGTACCAATCTCTACAGCCAATTCCCCCTTACCGGACGCAGATCCAGTTTCCCCGTCATCATCGTCTGTTGCTTCGCTA
>JALVAI010000394.1 GCA_027011235.1 Desulfobulbaceae bacterium | reverse complement strand
GCCGGCTTTCAGCCAGGGAGGAACAGGCGTTCATCGATAAACAAAGCGCCGGCAGCGAATATGACGCAAAGGTGTTGGAACTGAAGCAGGAACTCAGGACCTTACTTTCCGACCTGAAACGATATCGACATACCATCGAGGCAAAAAAGGCACAGTACAAGTCCGCGAGTCAGACTGAAGAGGTCATGAAAGGTCGTTATCAGGAGGGACTTGCGACTTATATAGAAGTTCTGGACGCAACAGCCGTAAAACTTGATGCCCAACTCGGACTTCTCCAGGCAACCTACGATAGAAACCGCACCATTCATCGATTGGAATATCTACAGGGAAAAACCATATGAAACCGGTTATCAAATACATCCTGACTGTTATCGTCATCGCAGCCCTTGGACTGCTTGTTTACGTTAAGGTCTTTGTCCCAAAGCATACATTTTCCATTGTCCACCCGGTTACCGGTCAACTCAACGTTACCGTTCAGGGAATTGGCAATGTAAATGCCCTGAGTATCTATACCATTACAGCCCAGACAGGAGGAAAGATTCTCCAAATCCTGACCGATGAAGGAAGATGGGTCAAAAAGGGGGACCTGTTAATTGTCATGGACGGTGTGGATTTACCCCAGCAACTTGAAACAGCAAACGCTGATTTCAAAAAAGCTGAATACGATGTTAAAGCTCTGCAAGGTGATTTAAAAAATCAAGAAGCGCAGAAAACTCTCCTGCAGATAACTTTTAGTCGGTATCAAAAACTCTACAAACAAAAGTTTGTTGCCCAGGCTGAATATGATAAAGCCCTTGCAGAGTTGCAGGGTATTCGGGCCGCCATCAAGGCAACGCAATCTAGAATTAAGTCCTCTCAATCTGCTGTCATCGCTGCCGCAAAAAAAGTCGCAGCCCTGCAGGAAAAAATAGCACGTCTACACGTCTATTCTCCGGTTGACGGATACGTCATTACACGTGAGGCAGAAGTCAGCCAATATGTCCAACCATCATCAACAATTCTAAAAATAGTTGATCCAGCCTCTTTATGGGTTGAGGTAAAGATCGATGAACGGATAAGCGCCAGAATCAGACCTGGTCAACAGGCAGGAATTTACTTGCGTTCACAGCCAAACAGACAATACAGGGGCGTGGTTAAACGAATTGACGCCATGACAGACCCTGTCACCCTTGAACGTACAGTCAATGTTGCCTTCAACACACTGCCAAAACCGTTTTTTATCAATGAACAGGCCAGGGTTGTCGTTGAAGTGAAAAGATATGATCATGTTATCAAGATTCCTCTTGCAACAGTGGTGCAGAAAAAAGGGAAAAACAGGTGTGTGGGTGACAAAAAACAGGCGGGCGCATTTTATGCCCGTGGAGACAGTAGACGTTAACGAGACCGAAATGGCCATTGCCCAAGGTGATCCTGAAATGGCAATTATTGTGCCGGACCGGCATAAAAAATCCCTCAAGGAAGGCATGAGGATCCTTCAATGATTCATCTTGCCAAAGAAGATGTTCGTCATACGCTTGGCAAATTCATTGTAACTGCCATGGGTGTAGGCATGCTGCTTGGAATAGTCTTGATTATGATGGGGGTCTATCGAGGCATGATCGTCGATGCCGAGGTACTGCTCAATGATATAAATGTTGATCTGTGGATTGTCCAGCAGGGCACCCTGGGACCATTTGCAGAAGCCTCCCGGGTGCATGACGATCTCCAGTATACCATACAATC
>JALVAI010000393.1 GCA_027011235.1 Desulfobulbaceae bacterium | reverse complement strand
TGCGCGCCTCCCTGCCTTCGACCATTATCATTCACCAGGAGCTTGCCGCCGATGATACCCTGGTGTTGGCCGATGCGACCCAGTTGCAGCAGATCGTTCTGAACCTCTGCACCAATGCCTTTCAGGCCATGCGTGAGCAGGGTGGAGAGTTGACCGTCAGGCTTGACAAGGTGGCGATAGGGGATCAGGGCAAGAGTCTGCAGACAGAGTTGGACGAGTGTGTCCGGCTGACCGTATCCGATACCGGTATCGGCATTGAGGCCTCGGTGGCCGAACGTATCTTTGATCCCTTTTTCACCACCAAAGAGCCGGGGGAGGGAACGGGCATGGGGCTGAGCGTCGTCCATGGTATTATCTGTGATCTCGGAGGTGAGATTTCCATCGATTCCATACCCGGCAAGGGCGCAACCTTTACCGTGCTCCTGCCGATAGCCGAATCGCCGCCCGAAGAGGAGAACCAGGCACAACCGCCCCTGCCAATGGGAACAGAGCATATTCTGGTTGTGGATGATGAGGAAGATATTCTGGCAACATCGAGGATGATGCTTGCCCATCTCGGGTACACGGTCAGTGTCAACAGTTCATCCCGCGCCGCCCTCGAGGAGATAACAAGGGGAGAGGTGCGTTGTGACCTGGTCCTGACCGACCAGACCATGCCAGATTTGACCGGCCTGGAACTGGCGCGCGAACTGCATCGGATCGCCCCGGATTTGCCGGTCATTCTCTGTACCGGCTATTCCGATAAGGTGAATGAAGAGAGCATCAGGACCGTTCATGCGGTCGGCCTGTTGCTGAAACCCGTTGAGCTGCGTGATCTGGCGGTCATGGTCCGTAAGGCCCTGGACCGGACAGGATGAGTCTTATTTTCGGCCTGTCTTCCTATCTGATATATCCCCAGGTTCTGAGCCGGTTATAGGCATAGGCGGCGTTTTTACCCCGGCGGACCCGTTGCAGGTAGGCCCGATAATAACGGGCCGCCTCTGCGCGGTTGCCCATTTTTTCAAGGCAGAGTCCCTTGAAGAAGGTAGTCTCAGGATTCCCCGGCAGAAGCTGGTCATAGCGATTGAACTGTTGAAAGGCTGGATTGTATTTTTTTTCGACAAACAAGGCCATGGCAGCGACCAGGTGGCCCTGGGCCTCGGTCGGGTACACCTTGGTGGCGGCAAGGGCAAGGCGACCGGCTTCGCGGGTGTTTTTGAGGCCGAGTTGACATTTTGCCCGCATGACCAGGGCCGCATAATCATCAGGCGCAATCCGCAGGGCCCGGGCGAGCAGGGGATCGGCCTCGGTGTATTTTCCCCGGTTTAACAGTGAGTTTGCCTTGCCCATGGCCTCTATCGCTCCTTTGATGCGTCGCAGCCCTCTCGTATGCTCCATGTATCGTTCCCTGTTTATGGCTCCGGAGCGAAAGCGGGCATAGGTGGTGTTGGCCGCCTGTTCGGCCCACTGCAACCGCTCCCGGCTCATGGGATGGGTGGCGAACATCAGCTCGATGGCGCTGGGCCTTCTGTGGCCGTTTTTTACGAGGACCTCCATGAGCTGTATCATGCCTACAGGACTGTACCCGGTCCGGGTCATGTATTCCATGCCCAGGGCATCGGCTTCACGTTCGTTGTCACGGCTGTAATGGGCAAGCAGGGCGCCAGCGCCCATGCCGCCCAACTGCTGGACAAGACCGGCGGCATTTCCGTAACCGGCGGCGCTGGTGGCAACCGTTGCCCCGGCGAGC
>JALVAI010000392.1 GCA_027011235.1 Desulfobulbaceae bacterium | reverse complement strand
ATTTTCTCCTGGCCGATGTAATCTCCTGGCCGATGTAATCTCCTATCCGATGTTTTCTCCTATCCGATGAGCAGATCAGACTCGGGACGACTGTAGGCGACCCTCTTGTTAAGTGTACTTAATACGCCGACAAAAACAAGGGGCCCCAAACGGCCGATGAACATGAGAGTTATGATGACATACTTGCCCACCAGCGAAAGATGCGGGGTCAGCCCCATGGACAGGCCTGCCGTGGCAAAGGCGGACACCACCTCAAAACCGATGGCAACCAGTGTCGGCTGACTTTGCGCCCCGTGAACACCCCAGCGCTCACTTATACTCAAGACAATAACTGCGCCACAGACAAGAAGCACGGAAAAGGCGGCCAGCGACATGGCCTTTCGTACCGCCTCTCTCGAGGCCGCTATTCTCCCCACAACCGCCTGGTCCCTGCCCAACAGCTCCGCATGGAGAAAGGCCAGGACTATCCGAAAAGTCGTTACCTTGATACCGCCGCCACAGGAGCCGGGCGCGGCCCCGATAAACATGAGCGCCATCATAAACAACAGGGTCACATCGGCAAGCCCGCCGATATCAACGGTATTAAATCCCGCGGTCCGGCAGGATACCGACTGAAAGAGACTGGTCAGCAGGACATGACCAAGGGAATGTTGTTGGGGTTGTCCCCACCACTGGCCGAAAAAAATAGCCGCTGTTCCCCCGACAATGAGATACAGTGTCGTCCTGACCACCACCCGTGAATACCAGCTTAAAAATTTATGCGCCCCCCTGCTGCCAGGGCTGATCCGGTGGACAACCCAGTCGACCACATCGGTCATCACAAAAAATCCTATCCCGCCCAGAACAATCAGGCAGATGAACACAAGATTGACCGGCACGTTGTCGGCCCACCGGGTCAGACTCTCCCCATAGAGGGAAAATCCCGCATTACAGAAGGCCGATACACTGTGAAAAACCGCTGATGGCAGGGACATGGCGCCACCTGTTGCCAGCTGAAGCAGAAAGGCGCCTGCCAGTTCTATGGCAAAGGTACCAACAACTATTTTGAGCAGAAACCTGCCGAGATGAAAGCTGGAATCCTGGAGCAGATTCTGACCAACGGCAATCCGATCGGTCAGGGTAACCCGCTGCCGGAACAGGTACAGGGCCAGTGAAGCCAGTGACATGATACCCAGGCCGCCGATCTGGATCAGGGCCAGGATGACTCCCTGGCCAACGGTTGAAAAAACCGTGCCCGTGTCCACAACGGCAAGGCCGGTGACACAGGTGGCGGAACAGGCGGTGAACAAACCATCGGTCCAGGACAGGACCTGGCCGTTGTGCAGGCAGACCGGCTGACAAAGTAACGCCCCTCCGGCCAGAATGGTGAGGCCGAAAAAAAGGATGGGAAACAGCAGGGGTTGAAAATAGATGCGGCGCAGGTCCATGGGATTCAGGTATTGGTACTGGTCACGACTGTGCCCACAGGAACGACTCATGCTGCGGCATGACGGTCAGGGAGACGTACCGGGCAATCATTTTTTTATACCAGAGAAAAGGCTTTTTCCTTGAGAAAAAACTTTTCATCTCGTAGTATCGATTCAATTTATGATAATAATTATTGATTTTTTATTTTATCACAAAGAATAAAGTTCCGCACCCATCACCATCCGAGATATTTACAAATAACCTGCCACCTGCCATGTCCAAAAAAAATATTCTGAACCTGACGACTTTTTTTCTATCCCTGT
>JALVAI010000391.1 GCA_027011235.1 Desulfobulbaceae bacterium | reverse complement strand
CGCAGGTGAGAGCATGCCGGAAGGACCAAGCGTGCTGTTTGATCAATCAGGGAGAATACGCATGACCCGCGTGCTACTCCTTGACCCTGGTTATATAGTCGCCGGTCCTGGTATCTATCTGGATTTTATCTCCTTCTTCCACAAAAGGAGGAACCTGCAACTGGTATCCCGTTTCCACGGTAACCGGCTTGGTGTCGGTTCCCGAGGTATCGCCCTTGACCCAGGGATCGGCACGGGTGACGGTCAGGTTGACAAAAATCGGCAGGCTGATATCAATTGGTTTGTCTCCGAAAAACAGGACCTGAACCTCCATGTTGTCGACAAGAAAATTGATATTATCTCCAAGCTGCTCCCGGGTAATGAAGATCTGTTCATAGGAGGAGGTGTCCATAAAATGGAATTCATCACCCTGGGAGTAGAGATACTGCATGGTGCGCTCCTCAAGGTCGGGCTTTTCAAACTTGTCATTGGATCGATAGGTCTGGGTAAACTGGTTGCCCGTTATCATGTTACGCATTTTTGTTCGATACAGGGCCTGGCCCTTGCCCGGTTTGGAGAATTCAAACTCGGTAATTATATAGGGTTCGCCATCGATTTGAACCTTGAGCCCTTTGCGAAGATCTGATGCTGAATACATGCATTCACCTTAAAAAATACTGTTCACAGAATACGTTGTCCCTTCAATCCAATGCAAATAAAACAAAAATAGTACGCAATCTCTATCCATTTTGCAACAGCTTCTGCCAGGATGGCGGATTTTTCATATGACGCCTCTCTTTGCTTGTTTTCCGAAGACAACTCTTTTACAATATGACGGCAATAATCATTAGCCGGACATCACTCCATGACCATTACAGCAGGTATACTTTCCGATACCCACAGAACAGAGCCAGATGCGGAATTTTGCCGCCTGATCGAGCGTTGTTTCTCAGGTTGCGCGGTTATTATCCACGCCGGCGATCTCACCGATATCAGCATCCTCGATGTCTTTGCAGACAAAACAGTCCATGCCGTCCGCGGCAATATGTGCATGGGCAGGGCGCAACAGATTCTGCCCCGGGCAACAACCTTTTCCCTTGGCGGTTTCACCATCGGCCTCACCCATGGCGCCGGACTCGGCCATGATATTGAAGCAGCGCTCTGGGACCTTTTTCCGGATGTAGACTGTGTTATTTACGGTCATACCCACCGACCGGTCTGTCATCGGCAAGCCGGACGCCTGGTCATCAATCCCGGCAGCTTTCAGGCAACAGGCCGCTGGGGCGCCCCCGGTACCTATGCCATTCTCGAGGCAGGAGACACCTTGACCGGGGCCATAGCCGAGGTTCCGTGCCGGCCATGAAAACCCTGTGGACGCCATGGCGGATGGAGCATGTCCTGGGCAAGGCCGTGCAGCCTGAGGGCTGTCTCTTTGAACCACAAGGCAATGCGGCCCAGGACCCGGCTACCCTGCTTCTGTACCGCTCCCGCCTGCTTGTGGTCCTGCTTAACCGTTTCCCCTATGCAAACGGTCACCTCCTGGTGGCGCCGGCACGACACGTTGCCGACCTCGACAAGCTCAGGGAGGATGAACGGAGCGCCCTTATGGACATGCTTGCCGCCTGTACGACAATTCTGCGCAACTGTCTCCGGCCGGACGGATTCAACATCGGCCTCAATACAGGCCGGGTTGCAGGCGCCGGCATTGCCGATCATCTCCATTTTCACATTGTTCCCCGCTGGCAGGATGACCAT
>JALVAI010000390.1 GCA_027011235.1 Desulfobulbaceae bacterium | reverse complement strand
ATAATTGCCTCGGCCTTTGGACACTGCAGGCCATAGGCGTAGACATGGGCCATGACATCGTGGCGTATTTCTTTTTCCTTGGCAGCAGCAACATCAAAATCAATGTCGTCTATGTGTTCTTTGAGTTCATCAACCATTTCCCTGGTGACCAGCTCAAGGCCAAGTTCATGCTGGGCCTCGGCCAGGGCAACCCAGCAACGCCGCCAGGTGGTGAATTTAAAACGCTCGGAAAACAGTTCCTGCATTTCAGGGCTGGTATATCGACTGACAAGGGGCTCCTGGTAAATATTTCGATTCATGGGTAAGCGCTCCTTAAAGGCAACTGATAGAAAAATTCCCGCGGCTAAATCGCAGTATCGCATCAAGGGGACGAGAATTAGAACCCAAACCCGGAAAAAAGTCCAGATCAAAGGCCGGCAATCTCAAGGCTTGCGGGCGATTAAAATCAGCCAAAATAAGGCCGGTACAAAGAACAAATATACAATGTCGCATAATATATATTATGTCTAATTTTTACTTCTTTTTAAATATCAATGGGTTGGCCTGACAGCAACCGCCATGACCTCAATCATTCTCTTGCCCCTGAAGCAGGCGTGCTTGATGGTAAAGGCAATATCCACCCTGTCCTGCTGCACCATGGATAGTTTATCTCCCATGCCAAAACCAATGCCCTGGTATATTGTGTCGCCAAGCTGCAAGGCAAACCTGAGATGCTCTTTTTTTACCAACGAGGTTCGGAGCAGCTTTATCCCCCTGATCAGAAAAACCGGTTCCGGATTTTCGTTTCCACACGGTTCAAGATGCCTGAGAAACGAGACAAAGGCCGGGGTCGCCTCTTCACCGCTTAACTGTTGATCAATAATAATGGTTTCCTCAAAATCATCTGTTTTATTAAGTAAATTTTTAACTTTATCATTCAATTCCTTGATAAAACGTTGCAGATTATCTTTGTCCATACTCAGGCCAACAGCCTGTTCGTGACCACCAAAATGATGCAGCCATTGATGGCAGTTTCCAACAACTGTAAAAAGATCAATACCCTGGGCCGACCGCCCTGATCCGCGTATCATGCCGATTTCATGGTCATCGGCCAGGGCTATTGTCGGCAGATTGAATCGGTCACAGAGCCTTGAGGCAACTATCCCCAGCACACCGGGATGCCAGTTGTCCTGGTAAACCACCAGGGCCTGTGCCCCCTGCTCGCACTGTTGCCTGCACTGGACCACCGCCGCATCCATTATTGAGACTTCTATTTCCTTTCTCCGCTTGTTCAACATTTCCAGTTCAGCGGCTGCCTGCTGGGCCGTGGCTATATCCTCGGCCATTAACAGCCGGGCTGCTGTTTCCGGCACTCCCATGCGGCCGGCGGCATTTATCCGGGGAGCCAGGCGAAAGGAAATATCCTCGCTGGTTACCCCCCCTTCTCTCATCCCGGCCTCCTCGCACAACGCCCATATACCAGGCCTTGTACGCTCACCCAACATCTCGATTCCAGCCCTTACCAGAATCCTGTTTACCTCGACCAGGGGCATTACATCAGCCACAGTCCCCAAGGCGACAAGATCAAGATATCTCTTTAAATTGGGGGCGGTTTTCATGTTCCAGTATCCATTTTTCATGCACCTGGCACGCAGCGCGACAATGAGAAAAAATACCACCCCCACGCCGGAAAGGCCTGCAAACGGAAATCCGCAATCATCCTGTTTTGGGTTGATTACCGCATCTGCCGCTGGCACCCGGTTCTGGGGCTCGTGATGATCGGTAACAATGACCCGAAACCCGGCGCCAATGGCCTCGTCCACCTCGCTTACGGCAGTAATACCGTTATCCACGGTGATCAGCAGGGCTGGAGTTTCGACCATTGCGCAAACAGTCCTGATGCCTGCCGATGTCAGTCCATATCCATCGGTCAGACGGTTTGGAACATGCCATTTCACGGTAATGTTCAGGGATTTCAGGAAATGAACCAGCAGGGATGTGGCACAGATGCCGTCAACATCGTAATCACCGTAGACCACAATGGGCCATTGCTGCCGCATGGCTTCGCAGATCAAGGTAACTGCCTGGTCCATGTCCTTGAAAAGCATGGGATCAGGCAGATTGGCCAACTTGGGGGCCAGGAAATCCTTGGCCTGGTCAATCGTGGATATGCCGCGCAGGCAGAGAAGTTCGGCCGATGATTTCGGGATGTGCAAATGTCTGGCCAGGAGATCTGCCGTATGCTGCGGCTGCGAGATTATGGTTGAACGAAAACGAAAATGCACAGTAATTTTTGCTTGATAAATGGATGATGACTTGAGGAAAACAAAGATAGAAATAACATTATCTATTACATTCTTCTTGTTGATTTTTCAAAGTAATACGAAATATCTGAAATGACTTTTTCCTGGTCCCTGCGATCATGGGGCCGCAGGCGGTCCATGCGCCCAAACCAGGTCATTTGCCGCTTTGCATACCGCCGGGTGTCTCTTATCAGCAAACGCTTCATCTCTTCCCGGTCCCACTTGCCGTCCAGAAACTGATTAACATGGCGATAGCCAATGGACTGCATGGAGGCAAGGCCGGGTGCATATCCCATGTTTCTCAATTTTTCGACCTCTTCTACCAGGCCCTGGGCAAGCATGACATCGGTTCGCCGACCAATACGCCTGTAAAGAATATCCCTGGGACAGGTTAAATAGACAGCAAACAATCGTGAAAACCTGACCAATGGTCCCCTTAATTGTTGCTGTTTCAGGTGCTCGGACCAGGGGGTGCCGGTGGAAAAGAATATTTCAAGGCCGCGCATGACACGCTGCCTGTCATTTTTATGGATTCGGGCCGCTGACTCCGGATCAACCCTGCGCAGCTCATCATACGGGTCTGGAGCGTCAGGGGCGCAAAATTTGCGCCTCAGCTCCCCCCTTACCTCATCTGAAACTTGAACTGTATCAAATAATCCATTGAGTAAAGAGGATAAATAAAGACCGGTGCCTCCGGTAATGAGCGGTATTTTCCCCCTGGCTGCTATCTGTTTTATGGCAGCGAGGCAGTCTTTGACAAAACGGGCCGCATTGTACTGTTCATCCGGGTCAACAATATCGAGCAGGTGATGGGGACAAGCCTGCTGTTCTTCAACTGATGGCTTGGCAGTACCGATATCCATGTAGCGATACACCTGCATGGAGTCCATGGAAATGATCTCGCAGCCAAACCTGTCTGCAAGCTGAAAGGAAAGCGTTGTTTTGCCAATGGCGGTCGGACCGACCAGGACAATGACCGGGATATCAATCTGCATGGAACGACTTTGCGGCGCCAGTGGAATCAAAAGAGATCATGGGGCTGATTTTTCGTCCAAGTTTTTTGCTGATGCCCCGAATCTTCGCCAGTTCGGCAACCGAATGAATCGGGCCATACTCCTGGCGATAGGCAAGTATCCGGGCCGCCAACCGCTCACCTATACCGGGCAGGAGAACAAGATCCTGGAGCGAAGCCCTGTTAATCGCCATCGGCCTGCCAAGGAAAAAACAGAGCTGTGGAGACATGCGCCCTGCCCCATCATGGCCCGGCCATGTTTTTGAGGCTATATCTCCGCTATCATCCGGAAAAAGGCGGTCTGCCCGAACACTGCCTGAATGATCATCAAAAAAAAGGCCGGGAAAAAAGCTCCTGGACAATGACAGACAATCGCAGGACAGCAGCAGGACAGCACATAAAAAAAGGACAAGCATGCGCCTGTCCTTTTCTGATCTGTTATTATGGCTATTACCGGCTGTCATGCAACAGGTGCGTCAGTTTTTGCTTTCATCGCGCATGAGCTTGTAATTGATCGAATCCAGCAGCGCCTGCCAGCTTGCCTCGATAATGTTGACCGAAACGCCGACCGTTCCCCAGCGCTGCTCCTGGTCCTTGCTCTCCACCAGCACCCGCACCTTGGCGCCGGTGCCATACTCTCCGGAAAGCACCCGTACCTTGTAATCAATCAGCTCCATCTCTTCGAGGCTGGGATAAAAACGAACCAATGCCTTGCGCAGGGCATTGTCAAGGGCATTGACCGGGCCATCACCCATGGAGGCGGTATGCACCTCGCTGCCGCCAACATAGAGACGGATGGTTGCCTCGGTCATGGGCGGCTTGTCCATCCGGTATTTATGGTTCATGACCCTGAACCCTTCGATAACGAAAAATTTTCGCTGCAGGCCAAGGGCCCTGCGCATCAGCAGTTCAAAACTCGCCTCAGCCGCTTCATATTGGTAGCCCTGGCTCTCCAGCTCTTTTAACTCCTTGATGATCGAAGACATCAACGGATCGTCGGGATTCAGATGCAGACCGTATTTTTTCGCCTTGTGCAACACATTTGAACGGCCGGCCTGGTCGGAAATAAGAATCCTGCGGATATTTCCCACCTTTTCCGGCTCAATATGCTCATAGGTCAGCGGATTGCGCTGGACAGCGCTGACATGAATACCGCCCTTGTGGGCAAAGGCGGATTCACCGACATAGGGCTGGTACCGATTGTGGGGCAGATTGGCCAGCTCATCAACCAGGCGCGAGGTAACATAGAGCTGATCAATATGCTTGCCGACCTCGCACTCCAGCCCCATCTTGAATACCAGGGCAGGAATTATCGATGTCAGGTTGGCATTACCGCACCGCTCGCCATAACCGTTAATGGTCCCCTGGACATGGGAGGCTCCAAGGGAGATGCCCATCAGCGCATTGGCAACAGCGGTTTCCGAATCATTATGGGGATGAATGCCGATACGGGCATCACTGTTGATCTCCTGCAGGTATTGCTGTACCCTTTCGATAATCGGCGGAATTTCATGGGGCAGCGTGCCACCGTTGGTGTCACAGAGTACCAGGGTCTCCGCACCACCGGCAATGGCCCTGCCCAGGGTGGCCAGGCAATATTCACGGTTGTTTTTAAACCCGTCGAAAAAATGTTCGGCATCGTAGATGAGATGCTTGACCCTTGGCCGGAGAAAGGCCAGCGAGTCTTCGATAATCTGCAGATTATCTTCAAGTTCGATGCGCAGGGCATCATGGACATGAATATCCCAGCTCTTGCCGAAAATCGTGATTGCCGGGGTTCTGGCCGCCAGCAGGGCCGCCAGATTGGGATCCTTGTCCGGCGGGTTCTGGAAATGACGGGTTGAACCAAAGGCGGTCAATCTGGCATGCTTTAAATCGACATCCTGCATGGCCTTGAAATACTCAACAGCCTTGGGATTGGACCCCGGCCATCCGCCTTCGATATAGTCGATACCCAGCCTGTCAAGCTGTCTGGTTACCCTGATCTTGTCATTAACGGAAAGATTGAAATTCTCGGCCTGGGTTCCGTCCCGCAGGGTGGTGTCGTAAATCTCGATAGTCCGGGTCATAACTCTTCTTCCGTTGGCATATTTTCCTTGTCAAGGGCAAAGGCGTCATGCAGGGCCCGGACCGCAAGCTCGGTATATTTTTCCGCGATAACACAGGAAACCTTGATTTCAGAGGTTGACACCATCTCCATATTTATTCCTTCATTCGCCAAGATTTGAAACATCGTTGAAGCAATACCTGAATGATTGCGCATGCCAACGCCAACAATGGAAATCTTGGCAATATCCTTGTCTCCGGTCACGGATTCAGCCCCGATCTCATCACAGACCTTGTTGAGAATTTCCATGGCCCGGTTGTACTCACTACGCATGACAGTAAAGGTCATGTCTGTCAGGTGACTGTCGCTGGTATTCTGGATAATCATATCAACCAAAATACCGGCATCGGAAATAGGAAGAAATATTTTTGCCGCAATTCCAGGTTGATCAGGAACATGTTTAATGGTAATTCTCGCTTCGTTCTTGTTATATGTCACACCGGAGACCAGCATGGATTCCATTATCTTATCCTCCTCAACAACCCAGGTTCCCTCATTCTCTGTAAACGTTGATCGAACATGCAGGGGCACGCCATACCGTTTTGCCAGCCCCACGGACCTGATATCCAGGACCTTGGCGCCAAGGCTTGCAAGTTCAAGCATCTCATCATAACTTATCCGGTCAATCTTTCTGGCCCTGGAACAGATATTCGGGTCCGTGGTGTACACACCTTCGACATCGGTGAATATCTCACAGGCATCAGCCTTCAGGGCCGCGGCCAGGGCAACAGCCGTTGTGTCTGACCCGCCCCGGCCAAGGGTCGTAATATCCCCCTCTTCCGTAACCCCCTGAAAACCGGCAATGGTCACTACCCGGCCCGCGTCCAGGTTTTTCCTGATTTTTTCCGTGTCTATGGATTTAATCCTGGCCTTGGTGTGCATATCATCGGTGCGGATAGCCACCTGGTCGCCAAGAAAAGAAACCGCCTCGCCGCCCGCTTCCTTGATGGCCATGGCAAACAGGGCAATGGTGACCTGTTCCCCGGTTGAGAGCAGCATGTCCATCTCCCGGCGATTGGGAATCTTCTGTATGTCCTGG
>JALVAI010000389.1 GCA_027011235.1 Desulfobulbaceae bacterium | reverse complement strand
GTATTATTCTTGCCCATACCATCCTTGGCATGCCCTTTGTCCTGATCACGGTGAGCGCAACCCTGCAGGGCTTTGATTATACCCTGGTCAATGCGGGCGCCAGCCTTGGGGCCGCTCCCCTGCCGGTCTTTTTCAGGATCGTCATGCCGTTGATTCTGCCGGGTATTGTTTCCGGGGCCATGTTCGCCTTTGCCACCTCCCTTGATGAGGTGGTTGTTGTCCTGTTCATAGCCGGCCCTGCCCACAGGACCCTGCCTCTGCAGATGTTTTCCGGTATCAGGGAACACTTGAGCCCAACTATCCTTGCCGTGGCAACAATGCTCATTGTCTTTGCCGGACTGCTCATGCTGACCCTTGAGTTTTTACGCAAGCGCAACGAAAAACTCAATGCGCCGGCAAATATCGCAGCTTAGAGGAGTATAACAGGTGCTGATCGCCCATCTCAGTGACCTCCATATTGCCGCTGCCGGCCGCAAGGCCTATGACAAGGTGGCAACCGATGTTCTCCTGGGCCGATGCGTCAACCATATAAACAATCTCAGGCCAGAACCGGACCTGGTTCTTGTTACCGGTGATATTACATTCAGCGGTCAGGCCGAGGAAGCGGCCCTGGCTGGTCAGATTCTGGCTGATTTGCGCATGCCCTGGTATCTGGTGCCCGGTAACCATGACGACCCGGAAATCCTGAGACCCCTGCAGCAGGAGTCATTGCAGAACAAGCGGGGCAGGGCGGTTGTTATTCGTGAGGGAGGCAGCGGCTTTGATTATTTTCTGCCTGGCCATCCTGTCCATCTTTTTGGTATGGACAGCAGTTGCCGGGACTCTCCCGGCGGTATGATAACCAGTGATCAGGCCTGCTGGCTGCACAGTCATCTCGTTGAAACCGGAAACAAACCAGCCCTTATCTTTCTCCATCATCCGCCGGTTCGGTGCGGCGTGTTGGAGACCGATGAGGACGGTTTTGAAGGAGTTGATCTTTTTGGAGGGGTGGTTGAACGTTTTTCCAATATTATCCGGGTACTTTGCGGGCATATTCATCTTGCCTCCCATGTCAACTGGCAGGGAACAGTGGTGAGTGCTGCGCCAAGCATGGGGTTGGGGCTCTTTCTGGATCTTACCCTGCAGCTTCCCTCCGCCTTTGTCGTTGAAGATCCGGGGTATTTCCTTCATTACCATACGCCGGATGGAAACATGGTTTCTCATCTCGTGCATGTAGGGGCGGAAACCGATGGTCCACACCTGTTCTAAGGCGGGTTTTACCCGCAACCCAACTCTGTAGTCTGTAGGGGCGGCTTCAGCCGCCTTGGGGAAACCGTTCCATATAAAATAACGCTTTCCTCAGGCGAATAAATTCGCCCCTACAGGGACATGCAACAATTATGTTGCATGTGCAATATAACCAGACAAGCGACTAAAATAACAAGTTTTTCTTCCTGAAATTTTCTTGTTTTTTATGACAGGAACTCAGGAATAAATCACTAAACAGGCAGTTGACGGGAGAAAAAACCCGGTTTGATACATGTCCATTTCACGTAAACTTCACAGGTGAAAAGAACAAATGGAAACACAACAGTACCATGTCAGTTTCAGGGGTGTTCAGAAGAGTTATGACGGGGTTCGTTTGGTGGTCAAGGATCTCAATCTGGACATTGAACGAGGCGAGTTTGTTACCATGCTTGGACCTTCCGGATCGGGCAAGACCACCTGCCTGATGATGCTGGCCGGTTTTGAAACCGCAACCCAGG
>JALVAI010000388.1 GCA_027011235.1 Desulfobulbaceae bacterium | reverse complement strand
TAAAAAGGCGGACAAACTTCTTGAATTGACACTCAAGGCGCCGGAGGAACGGACGGTTGTTGCCGGTATTGCCAGGTTTTATCAACCCGAAGAGCTGGTGGGGAAAAAAGTCATCATTGTCGCCAATCTGAAACCGGCAAAGCTGATGGGTGTGACGTCACAGGGTATGCTGCTTGCGGCCAAGGATACGGACGAACAGGGCCGGGAAAGACTTGTCCTTTCTACCGTTCAGGGGGATATTTCTCCGGGGGCAAAAGTGGCCTGATAGTTTTTTGCCCTTTTGCACTGTAATTGTCGTTAACCAGATAAAAAAATATTAAAAAATATCTACGGGTATCCATGTTTATGTTGAGTAATTTTTTGTTGGCCATTGCCAGACTGTTGAATTTTATCCTCAGCGCCTATATCTGGATCGTTATCGGTCGGGCCGTTATATCCTGGGTAAACGCTGATCCCTATAATCCCATTGTTCGTTTTCTGGTTCAGGCGACCGAGCCCTTGCTTGCCAGAATAAGGCGGGTTCTGCCTGTTATGGGCGGTCTGGATCTCAGTCCCATGGTTTTGATCCTGGCGGTTGTTTTTTTGCAGAGTTTTCTGGTTCCCACCCTGCAGCAGCTCGCCATGACTCTTCGGTAAACTGTCATGCCCTGCCTGCAGACCGGTCGCAACGGTTCGGTCCTGTTGGCCCTGCATGTGCAGCCGCGGGCCGCAAAAAATGAACTGGCCGGCATTCACGATGGCACCCTCAAGCTTCGTCTGACCACGCCACCGGTGGACGGCAAGGCGAACAAGGCTGTGGTCGCCTTTCTCGCCCGGCAGTTAAAGGTGCCGAAATCATCGATAATGTTGCGTTCCGGGTTGAAAAACCGGCGCAAGCAGGTTTGGATTTCCGGTCTTGACGAAGAGACCGTCCGCCGGCGGTTGGGACTTGAAGGTAGTCTTGAATAATCCCCTTCACATTGGAGGATCAGGAGAAAGGAAATGGAAGTCAGCAAGAGGAATGCAACCACAAATAACAACCTGATGGGGTTTAGGGACCTTTTTCTTGAGGCCTGGGAACAGTACAAGCGACGTGGTTTGACCATCGTGGGGGTCATGCTGGCATCCGGGCTGATCATGCTGATTATTCTTTTCCTGCTTGGCCTGGTGACCAAAATGTTGTTCGGGGGAGTGGAACAGGCCGTGGCCCAGGCGCAGCACGGACATTTGACAGGATTGGCTGCCATTGTCTTTGCCCTGTTTTTCTGTCTTGCCATGGTCTTTGTCCTGTGGAGTCAGAGCGCAACCACGGCTGCGGTCGTGGATGAAGGTCTTGGGGTGATCGATGCCCTCAAGGTGGGTTGGCAGCGTTTATGGGCCATGGGTTGGATTCTGCTGCTTGTCAGTTCCATTGTCATCGCCGGTTTTCTCCTTTTTATCGTGCCGGGAATCTTTTTATCGGTCACCATGGCGTTCGCCCTCTATCCTCTCTATGATGAAGGTCTGCGGGGGATGGATGCGGTCCTTGCCAGTCATTACAGTGTCAAGGGGCGTTGGTGGACTACCTTTGGCAAGTTGCTCCTCATCTGGTTGATTGCTGTTGTCCTGGAACTAATCCCTTATATCGGCCAGATATTGTATTTGCTGTTCACTCCCTTTCTCTTTCTGTTTATGGTTGCCCTGTACCGGAACCTGAAAGAAACTGCTCATCCGCTGCCATCCGCCGCCACCGGCCGCTGGTGGCTGATGGCCGGAGTAGGGATGATAGTGCCGTTATTGGGGCTGGTGGGGGCAGTGGTCACACTGGGGCCCCGGTTGCCAATGATTTTTCATCAGATTGAACAACAGTACCAGCAGGCAATCCCCCGGAGCAGGCCAGGCAGGCCACATCCTTCCCACCCCGCAGTGCCGCGGTCAGGGGAGAGAGTATCCAGGGGGCCGGTGAAGGTCGGAAACCAGCACCAGGTATGGCATGATCCCACAGGAGATACGGTTGATTTCGGTGTCGGGCATTGGCTGGATATTGCCACGGTTTCAGTGCGTGCCGCCGCCAATACCCTCCATCTTGATCTGCAGATGCATTTTCCCCTTGCCGCGGCCTTTAATGCGGCGTCTACCACCTCCCAGCCGTTGTACCGGCCGGCGGTTGTCTACTTTGACACCGATGTTGATCGCAGAACAGGGGGACGGGCCGGCAAGAAAGCGGTTCGAAGCGGTTATGATTACGGCCTGGACATCACCCTGGAGGCGCCGCGCAACGCTCCCCGCAAGGGACGGATACATGTGGGTCTTTTTCGGCTTGAAAACGGTGTCCGCAAATTTCTCGGGCCCTTGCCGGATAATCAGGTCCATATCGGCGCCAGGGACATACAGGTTGCCATTCCCTATGAAACGCTTGGCCTGCGGGCCGGGAAAAAGTTACGGGTGAGTTTTGTCGAATTCTATCAGAAACAGGGAAGCGGGTTGTCGAAAGATAAGCTGCTTGATTTATAATCCATGTATGGGCCTGACAGGTTAATGGAGGAGAGCATGAAAGAGCTGATAGTCGCCAACTGGAAAGCGAATATTCCCGTGGACCAGGCAGAGGATTGGGTGCAGACCCTTCGGGACCATTGTCATTATCGGGAGGGTAGGGAAACCGTTCTTGCCGTGCCTTTTCTCTATATGGAGCGTATCTTTTCCCGGATAAATACCCTGCCTGGAATATGCCTGGCCGCCCAGGGGGTATCTCCCTATCCACCGGGGAGCTATACCGGCGCCACGCCGGCGTCTTGGGTGCGGGACATGGTGCGGTATGCCCTGGTGGGGCACCGGGAAAGGCGGAAATATTTCCATGAGACTATCCAGGATGTTGCCGCCCAGGTCCGTGAATGCGTTGCCGTTGGCATCAGGCCCATTCTCTGTCTTGATGATGACATAATGCCGGGCATGCGGGCCGCCCTTGACAGTGAAGAGCTGGAAGAGGTTATCTGCGCCTATACGCCGGATTCAGCCGTGGCCCTGGAGGCGGCCCCTGATATTGATGCCATCAGGGCCGGTATCAAACGGGTGAACAGCTATTTTGTCCACAGGCCGGTGTTGTACGGCGGTGGCGTCAATGATGAAAACGTGGAAGAAATCCTGGCGCTTCCCGAGGTCTCCGGCGTCATGCTTGGCCGCGTCTGTCTTGATGCGGAAAGGTTTATCCGTTTTTGTCAAACTGTTTGATGACGTATTTCAAACGTCCTGCATGGCCAGAAGCCGCCGTATTCGTTCTTCCATTGGTGGATGGGTGGAAAACAGGCTGGCAATGGCGCCTCCTCTCAGCGGATTGACAATATACATCTGGGCCGCTGCCGGATTCACCTGCATGGGCCGCTGCTGGTTATAGGTTGCCAGTTTTTGCAAAGCGCTGGCCAACGCCTTGGGATGGCCGCATATTTCGGCGCCGGTCCGATCGGCAATGTATTCCCTGCTCCTGGAAATGGCCATCTGGATGAGTGAGGCGGCCAGAGGCGCCACGATCATCATGAGCAGCATGGCGATGGGATTACCGCCACCCTCGTCATCACTGCGTCCACCGCCGAATATCATCGCCCACTGGGCCATGGTCGCCAGGTAGGAGATGGCTCCGGCCATGACCGCAGCTATTGAGCTGATGAGAATATCGCGGTTTTTAATATGGCCAAGCTCGTGTCCCAGCACTCCTTCCAGTTCCTCCCTGTTCAGTACCTGCATGATTCCTGTGGTAACCGCTACAGCGGCATGTTCAGGGTTACGGCCGGTGGCAAAGGCATTGGGTGTCGGGTTGTCAACGATGTATACCCGTGGTTTGGGTAGTCCTGCCCGCCGGGCGAGCCGGGCGACAATCTGGTGCAGCTCCGGCGCCTCAGCCTCGGACACCTCCCTGGCCCTGTTCATGGCCAGGGCCATCTTGTCGGAATTCCAGTAGGCGAAAAAGTTCATGACCAGGGCGATACCCAGGGCAAGGACCATTCCCTGCCTGCCGCCGAGGATCTGGCCGCCGACCATGAAAAGACCGGTGAGCGCGGCCATGAGGATAAATGTTTTCAGTGTGTTGTTCATAATTTCAAAGGGCTTTGTTAACGGTTTGTCCTGTTCCTTGACCTTAAATGAGAATTTTCATTTTTCAAGGCATTCTATAGAATAAGAACAGATGTCCCCTTGTCAAGCAGTAGGTCAGCAGAGTTCCGCCATGGCCCGAATGAGGTTATCCGCCCCTTTGCCGATCTGGTCGACCCGGGAATTGAGCATATAACATGGGGTGGTGACGATTTTGTTACTTGTGTCAACGGCGATCTCTCCCTGCCATGTCGGAACAGGCGTAGCACCCATGGCTGTTAGATGGTCCGCCGTAGTCTGGTCCTGGCCAATGGTCATGGTGCCCTTGCCAAGCACCCTGGCCAGGATAACCGGTGCTATGCAGAGGGCGCCGATCGGTTTTTTTGCCCTGTGCGTGGAACGCACAGCCTCGGCAACATCCTCATTTACCATGCATTCAGGGCCGTCGGCAGCATAGGTACACAGGTTTTTTGCGGCGCCGAAACCGCCGGGGATGACCAGGCCGTCGAATTCTTCAGCCCGATATGCGCTCAGGGGTTTGATGTCGCCGCGGGCAATACGGGCGGCTTCTATCATCACGTTCCGCTGCTCATTCATCTCCTCGCCCGTGATATGATTAAGGACATGGTACTGGGGTATGTCCGGGGCAAAGCATTGGTAGTCGGCCCCGTTTTTGTGAATGGCCCACAAAGTCAGGGTGGCCTCATGGATCTCCGCCCCGTCCTGGTGGCCGCAGCCCGAGAGAATGACTCCAAATTTTTTACTCATTTAATCCTCCCACTTCATAGATATCGGACAGGTTGCGAAAGCGTTCAGCGTAATCCAGTCCGTATCCTATCAGAAAACCTTTTTCCACCTCAAAACCGGCGTAGTCGACCACTACGGCCGTGTCCCGGCGTTCGTGTTTGTTGACCAGAGCGCATATTTTGACCGAACCTGCATTGTGCTCAGCAAAATATTGATTCAACCATGCCAGGGTGGTGCCCGTATCGACAATGTCCTCCACCAGCAGGATATCTTTGCCGTTGAGATCAATTTCCGGCGGCTTGGTCAGACGAATGGTGCCGGATGTGGTTGTGGCGTCGCCATAGCTGGCCACCCTGATGAAATCGATTTCAATATCCAGGTCAATTTCCCGGGCAAGGTCGGCCAGAAAAATACAGGCGCCTTTCAACACCCCGATAAGGACTAGGGGGCGGTTCTTGTAAGCCCTGGTAATCTCTGCACCCAGTTCTTTTACTCTTGCGGCAATTTTTGCCCGACTGAAGAGGATCCGCTTGTCCACTATTATTGTTTCCGTCATTGTCATTGCTGCCATTGTTTGAGCAGGGATTCCGCCTTCCGTCGTTGGGCAAAGTCACCCTTGCCGGCCAGCGCACTTTTCAACTCTTTGATTGCCTGCGTTTTTTTACCCTCCCCGAAAAGAGCCAGGGCCAGGTGATACCGGAGTATCGGCATGTCGGGTTGTTTCTCAACGGCCTGGGCAAATTCATTACGGGCAAGGCTGTATGCTTTCCGTTTATAGTGGACCCAGCCCAGGGTGTCAATAATGTGGACTTCATCGGGGAGCTGTTCCTTGGCGATCATGGCCAGACGCAAAGCCTCACCAAGATCGGGCTCCGGCTCTTCGGCAAGCAGCCAGGCCAGGTTGTTGGCAGCAGCGGCAAAGTCCGGTTTTGCGGCGAGTACCTGCCGGTAATACCGCTTGGCCTCCCTGCTGTTACCCTGTTGTTCAAGCAGAGCGCCCATGCCCATGAGGGCCTGTATGTTTTTCGGGTCCTGCTCAAGAAGTGAACGGTACTGGGCAATGGCTTCGCCGGTTTTCTGTTGCCTGTTGAAGATGGCTGCGCTCAGACTGTAGGGTCTTGGGTCCTGGGGAGCAAGTTTTTGGGCCTTGTCAAGGACTGCAAGGGCCTGATCATACTGTTTTTCACCCATCAGCATGGAGGCGAGAAGAATAAGGTTGCCGACGCTGTCGGATTTTTTCTCTATCTGTTTGCGCACCATGGCAATCAGTTCTTGATTTGTTTTTCCTTTCTTCTTTTCCAGGCGGACAAGGTTCAACAGGGCCAGTGTATTGCCGGGCTTGAGGCTGAGCAGTTTTCTGAAGGTTTCGGCAGCCTTGTCCAGGTCTTTTTTGCCCATGTAGGCAAGGCCGAGATTGCCAAGCACTTCGACGTTATCGGGAACTTTGCTGTTCATGTCCACAAGCATTTTGATGGCATTGTCATAATCGCCGGAAAACAGGACCGCCTTGGCCAGCAACAGGGCGGCATTGAAGTTTTTGGGATTTATCTTCAGGGAGATGGCCGCCTCACGTTTGGCAGCGGTAAAGTCACGGGAGCGCAGCAGCAACAGCGCCTGCAGGGCATGGTATTTTGCCTCGCGCGGATTGCGTTTAATGGCCTCTGCCGCACTGTTTCGGGCCAGTTCCATCTGACCGGTGTTCATTTGCGCCAGTGCCTTGACAAAATAGGGCTCCGGCCAGCGGGGATAGTCTTTTGTCAACCTTTCCAGCAGGTCCAGGGCGTCCTGGTTCTTACCGTCTTTGAGAAGGAATTTTGCCTTGACCAGGTTGGCGCCTCCGTTTTTCGGATTACCAGCCAGGATTTCATCCATCAAGGTTTTTGCCTTGTCATATTTCTTCTGTTCAAAATAATAATCGGCAAGACGGGCCTTGATATCGAGAGGATTTTTTGAATGTTTGATGGCGGCCAGGTATGCCTTTTCGGCCTTGTCAGCCTGACCGCTGCGGCGGTAAAAATCCGCGAGAATAAGGCGCAGCCTGTCATTGTCGGGGAATTTATTGACAGCGGAAATCAGGGTCTGCTCTGCCTTGTCGGGCTGGCCGTTTTGTCGATAAAGATTGGCAAGCTGAATATAGGGAGCAGGGTTGTCGGGAAATTTGTTGATCATTTCCCTGGCAATCGCCTCTGCCTTGTCCACCTGTCCCCGGGACTGATAAAGGAGAAAGAGTATCTGGTAATTGGGGAGTTTATCCGGGTTGACTGCAATTGCCTTCTTAAAAGCAGTTTCCGCAGCTGCGAAATCCTTGCGGGCGGCAAACAGCCGGCCCTGAATGGAGTAGAGCCGGTCCAGTTTCGGGTCAAGGGAAATGGCCTTGGTGAGCAGATTATCTGCCTTGTCAAAATTACCGTCAATGAGTTCGATATTGGCCATAAGGGCCAGGGCATCGATATTGTCGGGATGCTGTTTGAGAATGGCCTCGGTTTCTTTACGGGCAGCGTCTCTGTTCCTGGACATCAGGAGGAATTCGGCTGTCTTCAGGCGGGCATCGGTGTTGGCGGGATCAAGACTGCCGGCACGCTGCAGTTCTTTAAAGGCCTTTTTTCCATCACCCATCTTGAGGTACAGCAGACCAAGCTGATAGCGGGCATCGGCGTATTTAGGGTCAATCTGGATGGCATTGCGCAGTTCGATGATGGCCGCCTTGTCATCATGTTTTTGCATGTATACCATGGCCTTGTTGTAATGGTCGGTCTTTTTCTTTTCCGGGTCCGAAGAACAGCCGGCGACCATAAGGAGCATGAGGAAGAAGACAAATAACCGGAACGGAAAAAAAGGTAAAAAACGTTGCATGGCAGTCCTCGGGGAAGAAAGATTGGGTTTATCTTGTTAAATTTTCCAGTAATATACAACAAATACCGATGCGATTCACAGGAAAAGTTTTTTTGCCTGTTTAGGACAGTAAGTTCAGGACAGGGGGCCGGGAGAGGATTGTCCGGGAAATGAGCAGCTCCACGGAAAAAATGGAAAACTGTTTTATTTTGATCGTGATTGATTACCCAGGACCCAGTCGATCCATTTCAGTTGTTCCATGGAAAAGTCATTTCGTTTAGTATGAACAAACCGTTTCAGCGTGGTTGGATCATCAAAGGTGATGGAATAGGCGCCACTGGCATGGGCGCCGTGTCCGGACAGGGTGATTTTGCCTGACCGGGCAAATTTAAGTACCAGATCGTGATGCTGATAGAGTACGGCTGTCTGGGTGACCTGTTTTGTACCGAACCGGGCCCTGGCACGATCACTGTTATATTGCACGAGTAACAGGATGGTCAGGGCAAGGACAAGAATGACCGCAGCTATGGCGAGCTTCCAGCCGTTTTGCCGGTTGAAAAGGTCCCTGGGGCCCCAGGGAATGTATCGGGCTATTGCCGAGTCAATGTCGCTGTGGGATGCCAGGCAGGGTTGCAGTACCTTGCCGGTGTATCGTTCAATTGTGGCAACTGCCTCATGATCGGAAGGATCGGCCATGGCAATGGTGAGAAGGTTGTGGTCGGCCTGGGACAGGGGAATGACAGTGTATTTTTTACATAGATATCTGGGGACAAGGTGTTTGATCTTTTTGTTGAATGTGGTGTGGATCTCAATAATGGGTATGCCGAGTTGCCTGGAGAGGACGGACTGCAGTTCGTTTTCCGAGATAAAACCCATGTTGACCAGCAGGTAGCCCAGACGACGGTCACTACCGGCCTGAACGGCCAGGGCCTTATCCAGTTCCTCCTGTTGTATAGCGCCTGCTGCGAGCAGCAGATCTCCCAAGCGTTCTTGAGCCGCCATTGTTTTCTCCCGGATTGTACTCGTATCGGTATTACTGGGTAGAGTATACATGCCGGCCTTTCATCTTTTCAAGATTCTTTTGTTTTTTTTATTTTTTACAGATGGAGATGCTATTGTCCCGCGGAAAATTATGAGCGCCAGCAACAGGTGAACATGGGCGGCATTTGCCTGGGGCAATATTTAGTCCTGATTTAAGCTATCTCTGTTACCCGCGGACTTTTTGATAATACCATGGATGAGGTTGCGTCGGCGGGAAATGTTGAGTACCATGCTGTATTGCCAAAAATGGTATGGCTCCGGAGAAGGAGGGACAAAGATGAATCTCCACTCGTATCCGCTGCCTCTGGTTCTGTCCCCGGGCGATTTACAACCTGCCGGCAGCATGATTGCCACCTGCTCCACAACTGTGTCTCTTGGAGTTGGTATGTATCGTTTTTTTTTGACAGCCTTATAGTGGAGAGGAACAGGGTCTATGAAAAAGAACCACAGCGAATATTCAGACAGCCTTCTTGTTCATTTCCGCCGGGTTGAACAACTGCGTAATGAGGCCCTGCACCTCCCTTCCCTTGATCTGCATGGCCGCCAGCTTTACGACCTGGAGGCCCTGCTCAATCGTGCCTGCTACCCCCTGGCCGGCTACCTTGACCGGGAAGATTATGCTTCTGTCCTGAGCGGAATGAGACTGGCCGACGGTACCATCTGGCCCATGCCGATCTGTCTTGATGTCTCAGAAGAGTTTGCCGCCAGCATCGAGGTTGGACAACGGCTGGCGCTTAACGATGCCGAAGGTTTTCTGCTTGCCTTGTTGACGGTGAGCGATGTCTGGCAGCCCGATAAACGAAAGGAGGCCGAGGCGGTGTACGGCACCGCCGACGGGGACAAACATCCCGGAGTCAAAACACTGTATGAGCAGGTTGGTTCCTGGTATATCGGTGGCACCCTTGAAGGCGTTACCCTGCCGATTCATTATGATTTTCGGGACCTGCGATTGACGCCATCGGAGACCCATCGCCGTTTTCTTCAGTATGGCTGGCGGCGTGTCCTGGGTTTTCATACCCGGGAATATTTGAACTGCGCTCACCGGGAAATGGTTCTTGCGGCCGCCAGGGAGGTGGGCGCGTCGATTCTTCTCCACCCGGCGGTGGGCATGGACCATCCCGGCAACATGGAGCATTACACCCATGTCCATTGCTACCAGGAGTTTGTGCGCCAGTTTCCCAAAAATATCATTCTCCTCAGTATTCTGCCACTTGCTGATCGGTTTGCCGGGCCCAGGGAGGCGCTCTGGCAGGCCATGATCAGAAAAAATTATGGATGCAGCCATTTTATGGTGGCCGAGGACCACGGTGACCCTTTTGCCGGCGGCAGCGGTGATCTTTTTTATCCAAAGGGGGCCGCCCAGGAACTGGTTGCCTCGGTTGCCGAGGAAACCGGTATCGCAATGGTGCCTGAACGGCGCATGGGGTATGTGGAAGAAAAGGCCTGCTATGTCTTTCTTGATGAGCTGGAAGATCATTCCATCTGCAAGGACATAACCACCGACGAGTTTAAGCGTCGTCTGGAACGGGGGCTTGATATCCCTGCCTGGTACGCATATCCGGGTGTTGTCAATGAGTTGCGGCGGGCCTTTCCGCCCCGGTCAAAACAGGGGTTTACTGTTTTCCTGACCGGACTTTCCGGGTCCGGGAAATCGACCATTGCCAAGGTCCTGATGGTCAGGTTCATGGAGATGAGGGACCGGCCGGTTACCCTCCTTGACGGTGATATTGTGCGGAAAAATCTTTCCTCGGAGCTGAACTTTTCCAGAGAGCATCGGGAAATAAATGTGACCAGGATCGGATTTGTCGCCAGTGAGATAACGAAAAACGGCGGTATCGCCCTGTGCGCCCCTATTGCGCCATATGAAGAATCACGACGGAAAAACAGGGAGCTGATAAGCCGTTATGGTGGCTATATCGAAGTCTATGTGGCCACCCCTCTCGAGGTCTGTGAAAAGCGTGATCGCAAAGGTCTGTATGCCAAGGCAAGGGCGGGCCTGATCAAGGGGGTCACTGGTGTGTCCGACCCATACGAGGTACCGAAAAATCCGGAGCTCACCATAGATACGTCCGCCATGACCCCGGCGGAAGCGGTGCAGGAGGTTTTTCTGTATCTTGAAGAACAGGGGTATATTGTCTGAATCTGCAGCCGGTCAATGGATAACACAGAAAACGCTGAACGATCATCTTTCCTTTCTTCGCAGGAAGTTGCCATTGGCCTGTTGTTACTCATTGGTTTTCCCTTTTTCTTTATCGGGGGACCCGGTTATCATGCTGAGCGGTCGTTTAAATCGGCCTGGGACCTTGGCCATGTTCTTTTCTTTTTTCTCGCCACCCGGCTCTTTCTCCTTGTGGCGGCAAAGCGACAGAAGACCAAACAACGGCCGTTCTTCTTTCTGCAGGTTTTTGTATCAGCCCTTGGTCTGGGAATTCTTATTGAATTGGCACAGAAAGCCCTGGGCGGGCGCAGCGTAGATGGCTGGGATGTCTATCGTGACCTTTTGGGATGTGCGGGCGCCTACACTGTTTCCGAGCTGTTTCCCGTTATCAACCGGCGTTTTGTCCTGCCGGCCATAGGGATTATGCTTCTGGTCACAGCCGCATCATGGCCGCTTGTTCGCTCACTTGTCGACGAAAATATCGCCCGCCGACAGTTTCCGGTGCTGGCTGATTTTGAGACCCCGTTTGAGCAAAATCGCTTCATCCCTGGCAGCAGGCTGCGGCGTGTGGAAAAGGTAGCCGCCCATGGCCGTTTTTCCCTGCGGGTTCAACTGACAACGGCCACCTATTCGGGCGCATCGCTTTTTTATTTTCCCCATGACTGGCGTGGATATACCACCCTGAATTTCAGCGTCTATAATCCCGGCAAGGAAGAGCTGCCCCTGCATTGCCGTATCCATGATGTTCATCATCGCCAGCATGGCATGCGTTTTTCTGACCGTTTTCACCAATTGTTTGCGCTTCATCCCGGATGGAACCGGTGTCAAGTCTCGCTTGCGGACGTCCGGACCGCCCCGCGGACACGTTTGATGGACATGGCCCATATTGAATCGTTTGCCTTTTTTGTCGTCAGGCAGCGCAAAGGCCATATCATTTATGTGGATAATGTATATCTTGGCAGGTGATACTCCATGCAACTGTATAGACCCCGTTCTTTTTTTACCCTGTTGTTGACCGGGTTTCTCTTTGTTGTCCTGCCCCTGCTCACGGCCCTGTTTAGTTCGGTCCAGATTCTGGATGGTCTGCTCAAACAGGGTGCGCTTGCCGTGTACAGCTCGGTGGACAGGACCAGCAGTATCCGGAAAGTTGCCGACCTGCTCCGGGAACAGGAGCGGAAGGCGCGACTCTACAATGTACTGGGAGAGCCTGCGCAACTTGATGCGGTAAACAAGGTTCACCAGGAATTGGAAGAGGCTTTTTCCCATCTTTTTCTTACCGGTAATGACAAGGACCTGACCCGGCTGCTTCTGAAGGTGCAGGCGGAAGATAATTATATTATCGCCGTACTCAACAGTCCGGTCGGTAGCCCGATGCAGAGAAAAAAGGAGCTGCTTCGGGTGCTTGATCGTTACCAGGATGTCGATGCCCTGATGACAAAACTGACGGCCGCCAGTAATCAGGTGATAAGCGATGAGGTCGCCCTGCTCCGTGAGAAGGTCAGCCAGGGAAAGAAAGCACTGGCCTGGCAGACCTCGGGCCTGATAGGATTCAGTATTCTTTTCCTGGTCCTTTTCCTCGCTCTGATCCTGCGCCCTATCCGGCAAATGGACCGGGGGATCGAGAGCCTTGGTAACGGAGATTTCACCACCCCGGTCAGGGTGTCCGGCCCTCGGGACCTTGAGGCCCTTGGCGAACGGCTGGACTGGCTGCGTAGGCGGCTGGCTGAACTTGACCGGGAAAAGATAAAGATGATCGCCCATATTTCCCACGAGTTGAAGACTCCCCTTTCCTCCATCAAAGAGGGGGCCGGGCTTCTGCGTGACGAGGTCGTCGGGCCGATGAACCCGTCCCAGAAAGATGTAGTTGCCATTCTGGACAAGAACAGCGATAAACTGCAGAAGCTTATTGAAAATATCCTTGATTTCAATATGTCACAGGCCAGAAAGGCCCCGGCAAAGATGCAGGCCCTGCGTTTTGATGAGATAATCAGGGCCGTGGCAGATGATCATAAGAATTCAATGCTTGCGCGCAGGGTTACCCTCTATCTAAAACTTGCGGAAATAACGCTCAATGGTGATGTGGAGCAGTTGAAAACAGTCGTTGATAATTTACTCTCCAATGCGGTAAAGTTCACCCCGGACGAGGGCGCTGTTCGAATCGAACTGAAACAGGTCGACCATAAAGCAGTTTTCATTATTGAAGACACGGGAGTAGGCATAGACCGTGAAGATCGTTCCCGCATTTTTTCTCCATTTTTCCAGGGAAAAGAGGCAAAAAAGGCTGTTGTCAAAGGTTCAGGCCTCGGTCTTGCAATAGCAAAAGAATATGTGCAGAATCATGGAGGTACAATCCGCTTGCTTTCAAGTGATGCAGGTGCCCGTTTTTCTATAATTCTGCCGATACCGTCATGAGAAATACAATGAAAACGATTATCTTTTTATTCTGCTGTACTGTTGTCCTCGGTGGATGTGTTGCCATGCAAAGACAGGGCGGCGAGCGGGACAACCTGTTGGAACCAACCGTTGTCTTTCATGCCACCGACGGCAGCTCGATTCTGACCTGTTTAAATGATATCGGTAACCTGCGCAGCCGGGAGTTCAACCGGTATTTTCGGGAGGCCGAAACCCGAGTCAAGGACGGTGGTGATGAGGACAAGCTGCGGTTTATATGCCTAAGTCTCAACAACAAGGCAAGCTACAGGCAGTTTAAGGAGGGTGTGGCCTTGCTCAAACAGTATATCAAGGAGCATCCCGACGCCCGGGAAGAGCTGAGTGGCCTGATGGGCCTGGTGGATCGTCTTGACAGGGCCAAGGTCAACCGCTGGAGCGGTCGAAAAAAGATGCTGGATGAAAAAGAAGAGCTCGAGGCCGAGGTTGCCTCCCTGCAGGCGCGGGTGGAGGCGCTTTTGCGGGAACACGAGCAGGATGCGGTGAAGATCCAAGAGTTGCGCAATCAGATAGAACAACTAAAAAATATAGAGAACATTATAAAAAACAGGGAGCACGGTTCATGAAAACGGCTGGATACAGGGTACTTCTGGTGGACGACGAGGAAGACCTTCTCAGTCTCTGGAAGGTACGGCTGGCAAGCAACGGCTACGAGGTCATAACCGCCCTTAGTGGCGAAGAGGCGTTGACCAAGTTTTCGGTCAGTAATCCACACCTGGTACTGACCGATCTGCGTATGCCCGGTATCGACGGTATGGCCCTTTTTGAGGCGATTCGGGAACGCAACAAGGCCGTTCCCGTCATTATTATTACGGCCCACGGTTCTATTCCCGAGGCGGTTGAGGCAACCCGTCAGGGTGTTTTTTCCTTCCTGACCAAACCGGTTGACGGCAAAGATCTTCTTGAAGAGGTGGAAAAGGCTCTGCAGTTTTCCTCCGGTGGCGCGGAGGTATCGGCTGAAGACGAGGCTGAATGGCGTCGGGACATAATTTCCAAAAGCGCCAGTATGGAAGAATTGCTGTCCAGGGCCAAGCTGGTGGCGGATACCGATACTACCGTTTTGATACGAGGGGCTTCTGGAACCGGGAAAGAGCTGCTCGCCATTGCCATTCACCGCGCAAGCTCCCGTCGTGATGGACCCTTTATTCCGGTCAACTGCACCGCTATCCCCGAATCACTGCTGGAGTCGGAACTGTTTGGTCATGCCAAGGGATCCTTTACCGGTGCTTCCCGCAGCTATGCCGGGCTTTTTCAGTCGGCCCACGGTGGCACCATGTTCCTCGACGAAATAGGAGATATGCCTCTTCATCTGCAGGTGAAACTGCTGCGGGTGCTGCAGGAGCGGGTGATACGACCCGTGGGCAGCACCGAGCCGGTCCCTGTGGATGTGCGTATTATTTCCGCAACCCATAGAAATCTTGAAGAGGCCATCGAACAGAAAAAATTTCGGGAGGACCTTTTTTATCGACTCAACGTGGTCAGCCTGGAATTGCCGCCGTTAAATGAACGAAAAGAAGATATTCCTCTTTTGGTCGACTATTTTATCAGTAACCTGGTCGATGATACCGACCGCCAGGTGAAAAAATTCTCGCCCGAGGCCATGCAGCTTCTGCTTGATGCCGCCTGGCCGGGTAATGTCCGCCAGCTCTACAATGTTGTTGAGCACGCCGTTGCCCTGTCGACCTCACCGATAATTTCCGAAGATCTGCTCCATGATGCTATTAAGCAGCACCAGAGTAAAATTCTTCCCCTTGCTGAAGCAAGGCGTCAGTTCGAACAGCAGTATCTGATCCAGTTGCTCCAGACCACCCGTGGTAACGTGTCCCAGGCGGCACGAATGGCCCATAGAAACCGAACGGATTTTTACAAACTCCTTAACCGGCACCATATAGTCCCGGCTCTCTTCAAGAGTTGATCCCCTGTCTTGTTTTTGAGACAGTAGGTTCTGTACTTGTTGATTAGCTTGTGAAAACAACAAGAAGGCTTGTCGCTTATTGGCGACAGCGGTCGCTTTTTCCACATTGGCAGTGACAATTATTGTTCATTGTATCCATGGGGTTGCCAGCCGTACAGGTGGGCAAGGTTTATTTATGTCAGGGGAGATGAAGGGTAGAGAATTGATCGTTTTGTTTTCACCTGTGGTTACACCATGATATGGGATTGTTTCTTGTAAGGGAGGAGGAATGCTTTGTCTCTCGGCAAGCCGTAAAAAAATATTTTTTTTGATGCCTTCCCTGGACTTTATGGCACGGAATGTGCTTTAAAGAATTGAGTGTTTTCTTTTTTCTTTTAGCGGAGAATAAAAACAGCCCCATGGACACGCTGCCGTCTTTATCAGACCCCCGAATGGCTGGGGGCGCTGTATTATTTCTGCTCTGTTTCCTTCTTTTTTGCGGAACTGGCGGTGGTGTCTCTGTGGCTGAGGCTTCCCGGCCGGTAACCTTTTCCTGGCGTGCCAATCCGCAGGATGATAACGTTGTGGGGTATCGACTCTATTATGGACCCGATTCACGCTTTGAACGTGGTGGTCATGTAAAGGCAGGCTTTTCTTACAGCTATTATCTTGATTTTGCCACCTCCCAGCGTTGCCGGCCAACCAAGTCAGGGCCGGTCTGTGAACAGTACAGAGGTAATGAGGTTCGTTGTGAAGGCCTGAATACGGAAGCGCCCAAATGCACACTCTATGGTTTGGGCGGATATAAGTATTTCACCATGACTGCCTATAACGCTCAGGCGGAAAGTCCGTATACCAGGGAGTTGAAATCCTATTTAGGCGAAGGCACACCGCCTGCGGTGGGAACTCTTCGCGCCATCTATACCATACTTTTACACTGATTTTCCTGTGCGGCCCGTTCATTGCCGCCTGTTTCCTTCCTCTATTGTTGCCTTTTCCTGCTGACAGGATAAGTATGGCTGAAAACAGGAGAGTATCTCTTTACTCCAACATTCCTTTCTTTTTTAACAGATTTGAGGCCCACACGATATGCCACTTCAGGTTGGTGGACCACGTCTGCCTGGTGGAAATATACTCCAGCGACAAACCACAGAGGCCGGGTCTGGTGTCGGTTGTTGTATCCCTTGTCTTTGGGATCAACCCGGAGGCCAGTTCATGTCGCGGCCACCGAGAATGTGCATGTGGATGTGAAAAACGGTCTGGCCGGCCTGTTCACCATTATTAAAGACAACCCGATAGTGGTCGATACCCTCTTGTTGCGCAATCTCGGAACCTTTGCGCATGATTTTCCCCATGAGCTGCTCATCTTCCGGCGCAACACTTGATGGGCCGCTGATATGCTTTTTGGGAATGACGAGAAAGTGGATTGGCGCCTGGGGCGCAATGTCCCGAAAGGCCAGGATGTCGTCATCTTCATAGAGGATATCGGCCGGGATGTCTCCTCGGGCGATTTTGCAGAACAGGCAGTTGTCGGACATAATATTCTCCTTGGTTATAACACCCATAGAGTCTGAAAAAACAGTGCATACCCATGATAGCAGGGCCAATGATTGCGATCAACGGGATTTTTTCTTTTTCGGCTTGAGTTCCAGGACAAGTTGATTGTTTTCGGTCGTTACCTGCACTGGTTGAAAATGGATATTCAGCTGTTTTGTGCCGATTGTCGGTGAAAATGATAGCAGGCGGCTGAGGTCAACCCGATATTCATGGCCGCCCAGGGCGGTAAGAAGGGGCAGCAGGACATTCCCCGATTTTTGTGATGATGAGGTAAACTGTGGCGTGAAAAACAGCTTCTGTTTTTTTTCGTCAAAACGCAGGTGCAGGTCGCAGGCAAGGGGCAGGGTAACATGGCCGAGCTTGAGCTTGATGGTCTGGCCTCCGATCCTGGTGTGCATGGCAAGTTTTTTCCCGGAAACAACTCCGTGGACGGAGATGGTATTATCATGGATACGGAGCTGATCTATGGATTCAACGATCAGTCTGCCGGAAAAATTCGTACTGTTCTGATCAATCGGCAGCGGCAGGGCTGTCTGCAGGGTGTGCCTGAGGGCCTGCGCCGGCAGGATCAGGGTGAAGATGTCCTGCTGCAGGCTGGTGGCGCCGTTTACAGGAAGAGCAATGGTAAGCAGCAGGAAGGGGAAGAGGTATTTTATAAGGGTCCGCATGGGAAGGCTCCGGTAAGGTTTGCAACACTATAGATGTTATATTTTGCAGAATTTTTTACTCTACACCCTTTTTTTCACCTCTGCAAAAAAAGATGGCGTCGTAAAAACTTCGATCTACTGCGTCGTGTGTCCTGTGGCGATTCTCGACATACTACATGTATAGTCAAGGCCCACCACAGAACACTACTCCTCGGAGTCTACGCTTCGCTCCGCTTACCTGTATATCTGTGTTTTTGCTTAGCCATCTTTAAGCATTGTCTGTACTTTTTACGAGTTCATCAAAAAAGAAGAGGTGTCCTCTGGGCTGTCTTGAATTTTTTTTCTTTTCCCTGTACCTCTAACCTGTATGAACAGGGAAAATCAAATGGTTGAGTCATCCGGGCAAGCCGCTCCCCGGTTGCTGGTGGACAAGGAGTGCATGCTGGAAGGGGCGCCGCCATCTCTGGCCGCAGTTATTCGCAAACGTTTGACGGTAAAAAATCCCAAATATGATGCTGCCGTCCGCTATGGCCGCTGGGTGGGCAAACAGCTTAAACCCAAGCTGTTTTTTTTCCGGGAACAAAGAGGATGTTTGTTCTTTCCACGTGGGTTTGCCAATCAGGCGGTTCTCCTCTGCCGAAAACATGTCGGAGTTTCTCCGGAAATTATAGATAATCGTCGTCTGCTCGATCCGGTTGCCATCACCTTTTCAGGCAGCTTGCGTCCCTATCAGCAGGAGGCTGTGGCTGCGGTACTCAACCATTCCTTTGGTGTCCTGGAAGCGGGTACTGGTTCGGGCAAGACGGTGATGGCCCTGAAGATACTTGCCGAGCGCGGGCAGCCGACCATGATCATTGTCCATTCCCGGGAGCTGCTGCACCAGTGGCAACAGAGAGTAGAAGAATTCCTGGGCATCAGGGCCGGGCAGGCGGGAGGCGGTAAGGTGGACATTCAGCCGATTACCGTAGGCATCGTCAACACGGTGCGAAAAAGGCTTGCGGAGCTTGCGCCCCGGTTTGGCCATTTGATTGTCGATGAATGTCACCGGGTGCCGGCTACTCTTTTTACCGATGTGGTATCGGGATTTGATTGCTGGTACATGCTCGGTCTGTCAGCCACCGCCTTTCGCCGGGAAGACGGCATGACCAGAATAATCTATACCTACATGGGAGACCGGACCCATGTCGTGGATGGGGAACAACTTGTGGAGAGCGGGGCCGTTGTCCGGCCGAGATTTGTCCAGAAGGAAACCGGGTTTACCTATGGATACCGGGGCGAGTATCCAAAGCTGATCAAGGCGCTGGCAAAAAATGAGAAACGCAATGATCAGATTGTTGCCGACATCGTCTCTCTGCTGGATAATGATCATGATGGTACTCTTCTGGTTGTTTCGGATCGTATCGCCCATTGCCGGGCATTACAGGAAAAACTGGCGCTCTTTGGGTATGATGCCGCCCTGTTGACAGGTCGGATTCATCCCGAAGAACGGGAGCGAATCGTTGCCGGTGTTCAGGCCGGCCAGGTGCAGGTGTTGATTGCTACCCTGCAACTGATAGGCGAGGGATTTGACTGTCCCGGTTTGAGTACCATCGTCCTGGCAACGCCGATAAAATTTGAAGGCAGGCTGCTGCAGGTTGTGGGCAGGGTAATGCGGCCCCTGCAGGGAAAAACCGCCCTGGTAATTGACTATGCCGATACCCGGATACCTGTTTTACGGCGTTCGGCCGAGAAACGTCGTCTTCTCTTTGCCAAGTGGGGAACAGATTGATGTTACTACTTATTTCTCCTTCCAAAACCCAGGAGTTCAATGGTAAAACCATTGAACATTGGACATTGCCCCTGTTCTTGTCCCAAGCAGAAGAGCTGGCGACCATACTGGCAGGTCTCACGGTGGAGGAGCTGGCTGCCTTGATGAAGATCAGTCCGCGTTTGGCGGAAGTGACGTTTCAGCGCTACCAGTCGATGTCTTTTCCCTTTACCTCTGAAAATTCCCGCCAGGCCCTGCTCATGTTCCGGGGCACCCAGTTCAGCCCCATTCAGGTGAGTAACTATACGGATGAGGATTTTCATTTTGCCCAGGACCACTTACGAATTTTTTCAGGGTTGTACGGACTGCTGCGCCCCCTTGATCTCATCCAGCCCTATCGGCTGGAAATGGCAACCCGGTTGGTGACTGATAAGGGAAAAAACCTCTATAATTACTGGCGGGACATGATTACCAGCCATCTTCGTTCCCTGGTTGCCGACGATAACAATGGTATTCTTGTGAATCTGGCTTCGGAAGAGTACTTTAAGGTGGTGCGTCCACGGGAACTTGATTGTCCCATTCTGAAAATTTCCTTTAAGGAGATAAAAAACGGCAAGGCACGGGTAATTGCCATGCATGCCAAACGGGCCCGGGGCATGATGGTTGATTACGTCATCACAGGCCGGATAACCAATCCGGAATTACTCAAGAAGTTTACCCGCGACGGCTACAACTATTGCCGGGAA
>JALVAI010000387.1 GCA_027011235.1 Desulfobulbaceae bacterium | reverse complement strand
GCGGGTTAAAAGGTGAAAAACTAAAGCAGAAAAAAGAGTTCCATGCATTGGAATATTTTCGGGACAGCCTGCTCAATGAGGCCATAGCGAGGAGAAAGGAACTGGCTGCCGACCAGGAAGAGCTGCCGGAACTTTGGACCAGCGCCATCATTGATGAAATTGTCCGGGAACTGCCCCAGGTTGATAAATCCGCCCTGCAGCGTTTGTCCGCCATGTATGCCCGGACCCGGCAGGCCCGGCACAGCAGGGAAATTTTTCGCCTTCTCATGGCTGCGGCGGAACTTGCCCGGCAAAGGGATCAGGAAAAAAAAGCCTGATTGGCCCTAAAGCTGCGCGACAGCACCCGTTTCTTCTTATTTGTTTTTGTTAAAACAACTAGTTATGCTGTTGTAAGATTATGTGAGTTGGTTTGAGATAGGTGTTTTTTCACTTCCCGGTCAATGATTTTACCCACTTTGTTTTCAGCCATTTTCAGATTATATCGTACTTGTAGATTGAGCCAGAATTCCGGTTCGATTCCAAAATACTTACCCAGACGCAAGGCAGTGTCCGCTGTAATTTCTCTTTTGCCGTGTATAATTTGACTTATCCTGTTTGCAGGGACATTAATATCTTTTGCTAACTTATTTTGAGTAATTTCCATTGGTTTGAGAAATTCTTCCAATAATATATCGCCTGGAGTGATTGGAGGTAATTTTTTTGCCATGATTTTTACCCCTTGTGATAATCAACAATTTCCACGTCAAAGACATTTTCTTCCGACCATACGAAGCATATACGCCACTGGTCGTTAATTCTGATGCTGTATTGTCCGTTTCTGTTACCCTTTAATTGCTCAAGCCTGTTTCCCGGTGGAACTCGCAAATTGTGCAGAGAAACGGCAGCATTCAGAACCTCGAGTTTTATTCTTGCTGCCCTGGAAATACTTCTGAACCTTTTCACATCTATGTCGTTAAAAAGTTTTTCCGTATCCTTACACTTAAATGACTTGATCATAATGCTATGGTATGACGCATTACGTTATTCGTCAATGTTGATTTTTGGTTTGAAAGTCCAGTGGTCTGAATCACCCGACGGCTAGTGAGTTACCGTGATCTTTGAATGTGGCAATTAGGGTTCATCCGGGAATTGCGTACCCGTGAAGTAAATTGAAGTTGAAAAATGGACATGTGAGCCGTTTGCCAAGAGGGCACCTTGTAGGAAAAGCACCCTCTAAGGCGGGATTTGCCCGCAACCCAAGTCTGTAGGAGCGGCTTCAGCCGCGAAATTTTCATGGCTATCCTGGTAATTGGGTGTCCTGTTCGCGGATAAATCCGCTCCCACAGCAGATGCTATAATGATGTTGCACGAGAAAAATAACGAGGCAACATGTTAAAATAGCAACTTTTTCATCATATAATTTTCTTGTTTTTTATGACAGGAATTCAGGAGTAAGGCACTAAGAGTGGAAACGATGTGCTCTGATGGATTTATCCGAAAATAGCCCGCTTGGCTGTGTCCTTTGTGACTTTTTTCATCGTTCGTTGTGGCTGCGACGGTAAATTATGGTCCAGCCATGCTGGTTTATCCGCGAATAGCTCTCTGCAGAATAGCTGCAAGATTACTCGTCCGCAGCCGGTTCTATCAGCATAATTTTATCGCCCGGTTTTACGGCCAGGCCGATTTCGGCTGTGATCTCCGCCACCGTGCCGGTGACTTCACTGATGACCGGGGTCTGCATCTTCATGGCCTCAAGAATGGCAACCTGGTCGCCCTTTTTTACCTCTTGGCCAACTTCCACTGAAATATCATAGACATTGCCGCCGAACGGGGCGCGAATATCACCGATTTTTGCCAGTTTTTCAATCTCTCCCTTGGACAGGGTTTCCTGACAGGCAGCCCCTTCCTGAACTTCCGGCTCGATAATATAGGTCCTCTGGGAATGATCGACATTGAGATAGACATTGGTCCTGCCGTCTTCATCTTTTTGGCTCGGACCAATCTCGATGAGATGTTCCTTGCCGTCATGGTCACGGAACACAAGACTTTCTCCAAGCTGAAACCCGCCCTGGCGCAGGAAAATCGCGGGCGGCAACACATAGGAGCGGCCGAATTTCTCCTCGAATTTAAAAAACTCCACCGCATCATTGGGATGTTGCAGATAGGTGACAAGCTGCTGGTCGGTCGGCTCTTTGTCCAGCTTACCCGCCAGGGTTTCCCGTTCCTTGTCAATGTCCATGTCGTCAATGACCTCTATGCCGCCATCGCGCTCAAGCACTGTTTTCCAGTCCGGGCCAAATGCCTTTTCATAGATCCAGTCCGCAGGCTGGTAAAAGGGAAAGGGACCATACTTTCCAAGGAGCAGGTTTTTTAAATCACCCGAAGGATTTGCGTACCGTTCACCTTCAAGGACATTGGTAACCGCGGTTGTCCAGAGAATCTGTGATCCGGGCGTAACGCTCCACCAGTTGCCCAGTTCTTTCTGTACCTTGGGCAGTTCTTTGTGCAGGATATCCGGCATCTTGTCAAGAAAGCCACCCTTTGAGGCCTGCTCAAGGCTTGATCCCATGGCGCCGCCCGGCAGTTTGTGGATCTGGACCGTGGGCATGAACCCCTTGATCTGGGCCTCGAACTGGGCATAATACTGCCGCTGGTCACGAATGACATCCGAAGACCTGATGACCGCCTCTTCATTGATACCAATGGCTGTCTTGCCGTAATCCTTCAGGGTCTGAATAACGGTCAGTATCGGGGGCGGGCCGTAAAAACCGGTAAACGAATGGTCCGAGGCATCGACAATGGTTGCCCCGTTGAGTACTGCCGCCTGGATACGGCCAATATCATTGCCGTCCGTGTTGTGGCCGTGATAGTGAATAATCAGTTCCGGATAGGCCTGCTTGATGGCATCGACCAGTTCACCGATGCGTTTGGGTGTGCCGAGGCCGCCATGGTTTTTAATGCACAGGATGATTTCAGGGCCGGTGACATCGAGAATTTCCTGCACTTTTTTGACATAAAAGGCATCGGTGTGTTCAGGGCCGGTTGAAAAACAGATACAGGGCTCGTTGATTTTTCCTGCCTTGGCCACTTCTTCAAAGACCGCCTCCATGTTGGGGACATGGTTCATGAAGTCAAAGGTGCGCCATACATCCACATACTTGGCAAATTCCCGCACCGTCAGTCGGATAACGTTCTGGGGGTAGGGCCGATAGCCAAAGAGATTAACACCCCGGCACAGGGTCTGAAACATGGTGTCTGGCATCTGTTCGCGCAGCAGCTTCAGCTTGAGAAACGGGTCCACCTGCTTGCGGAGAATGTCGACATGAATGGATGCGCCGCCGGTGATTTCCAGGGAAAAATAGCCGGCCTCTTCCCGCGCTTCCGCGGCCATGAGATCCGTATGCAGAAGTATGCGGTTTTTATAATCGGACTGGGACATGTCCCTGGCCGTATTGGTAATATAATAGCCGTTGGCCTGTCGTAATGCCTCAAGCACCTCTGCCGGCGCCATCTTTTGAGTAATCCGTATCATAGGTATATCCGTTTCGTTCGCGTACAGGAGAAAAAAGCAGTAACCAGGTGGTTATCAGGCAGCATAGGTATTTTGTTTTTTCTGATGAATTTCAGCGATCAGACGCGCCAGTTTGTTGACCTCGCTTGTCTGCTCGTCATATTCAAAGAGCTGCTCGTTTTCGTCTAAAAATGAGGTGTCAAACTGACCTTTTCTGAAGTCCGGATGGTTGATCAGGTTGAGATAAAAGGGAATGGTGGTCTTGGGCCCGGTAATGACAAAGTTGTGCAGACATCGTTTGAGCCTGTCCACGGTCTCGTTCCAGGACCAGCCGAAAACCGTCAGCTTGACAAGAAGTGAATCATAGGCCTCGGGAATGGTAAAGCCCTGGTAGCAGAAGCCATCCAGACGGACGCCATAGCCGCCGGGAGAGTGGTACACGGTGATGGTTTTCCCGCCTTCGGGCATGAAGTTGTTCTGCGGGTCTTCGGCATTGATGCGCATTTCAATGGCGTGACCGCGCAGCTGCACATGTTCCTGACCAAAGAGAAGGTTCTTGCCCATGGCGAGCTTGATCTGGGTACGGACAATATCTATGCCGGTGATCATTTCCGTGACCGTATGCTCCACCTGCAGCCTGGTGTTAATCTCCATGAAATAAAAGGACCCATCATCGTCGAGAAGAAATTCAACCGTGCCGGCATTGAAATAGTTGGCTGCCTTGGCTGCCTGAATTGCCGTCTGACAGATTTCTTCATTGAGTTCAGGACTGAGCTGAAAGGCGGGGGCGATTTCAATCAGTTTCTGATTACGGCGCTGGATCGAGCAGTCTCTTGTCCCGAGATGAATAGTTTCCCCGGTTTTGTCGGCAATGATCTGGACCTCGACATGCTTGGGTTTGACCACCACCTTTTCCAGGTACACAGAATCATCATTAAAGGCTGCCAGGGCCTCTGAGCGGGCAATCGTATATTGCTCGGCCAGTTCGGATTCGTTTTCTATCCGGCGGATACCGCGTCCGCCGCCGCCGGATGTTGCCTTGAGCATGATCGGATACCCGTATTTCCTGCCAAAGGCGATGGCCTCGGCCAGGCCCTCGTCACCGGGCTTGAGGTTATCGGTCCCCGGCACCATGGGTATGCCTGCTGCGGCCATGATCTCCCGGGCCATGACCTTGTTGCCGAGTTTTTCAATGACATCCGAGGGCGGCCCTATAAAGATGAGCCCCGCCTCTTCACAGGCCCGCGCAAAATCGGGGTTTTCGGCAAGAAAGCCATAACCGGGATGGATGGCCACGGCGCCGGAATGGATGGCGGCATCGATGACTTTATCAATATTGAGATAGTCGGAGCGGGGTCCGTCACCGATCCATACCGCCTCATCGGCAATCCGGATATGCCTTGAATCCTTATCCGGTGACTCGTAGATGGCAACTGCCTCGTAATTGAGTTCCTGGATGGCCCGTATTATACGGATGGCTATTTCACCACGATTGGCCACAAGAATTTTTGTTTTCAATTGTACGCCCTGAAGTTGTGGTTTGTGGTTGCTTGAAATCGGAGACAGGAAGACTGGGGATCAGGTCGTTTCCATCTGCGGCAGGGAAACACCAGGGGGTCTTCCGGTTCTGATTTCATCGTCTGCTTGTGCCAGGCAGGCACGATTCTTTGCTGTCTTGTCCAATCAGGGAGCCTGTCGGCAGAGCGTAGTTATCTGACTGCACAGCCGGATACTCCTGGAATATAAAAGAACCCGCCTGATGGAGAGGGTATCAGTCGGGATTGAAGGGAATTTTTTTGATTGGAAAGTACAGGCCTATATAAACATATTCGGGTGAAAAAGACAACAGAATCTGTTGAAAGCCTGTCGCTGCAGGTGGATTCGACCACCTGCAGCCAGGTGGACTATGCCCGTTTCTGTTTGCGGGCAAAGGTAGCGGCCTCCATGCCGGCGATACAGCCTTCGCCAACGGCCTTGGCCATCTGGTAGGGAGGGCCGACAATGTCACCGGCCGCGTAAATACCGGCGATATTTGTTTCCTGGCGTCTGTTGGTGTCTATATATTTGAAACGTTCGCTGTCCAGGGCCACACCGATCTGGGTGGCGAGCTCAAGCGCGCCCTTGGAGCCGAGCTCTATGAAGATACCGTCAAGATCAATGGAGGAGCCATCTTCCAGGGTCACGGACGAGACCCCGTTTTCGCCATGAATTTCCTTGACCCAGTTTGGAGTAAGAACCTCGACAGTACTCTTTTGGAGACGCTCCATGAGTTCGGGAGAAACAGCGAGTTCCTTGGCAACTAAATAAACTTTCCGCGCATAATCCGTAAGCGTTAAAGCGCCATCAACGGCAGCACTCCTGTTGCCGGCTACCATCACCCTGGCCCCGCGGTAGAAATTTGCGTCACAGTCAACACAGTAGCTGACCCCCTGGCCAAGAAGCTCACGTTCACCGGGCACGCCGAGCTTTTTCTTGGAGACACCCATTGAAAAGATGATGGTCCGACTGCGGATTATGGTGCCGCTTTCAAGTTCAATCTCGAAAAATTTGTCCGGCTGGGCGATACTGAGAACATCTTCTTTGATGACTTTAGCACCGAAATTACGTATTTGCGAAATTCCGGCTTCCAAAAGGACCCGCCCCTCGGTCACCCCTTTGATGCAGGCATAATTTTCAATGTGGGCGCCATAGAGGGCGCTGTTCTCGATACGACCGAGAACAACTACGCTGGTCTTTTTGCGGGCGGCGTGGATTGCCGCCTGGATACCGGCAGGACCGGCGCCGATAATCACAACGTCAATAATAGAATCGGACATGTTTTCTCTCTTTCGCGAAATAGTGCAGGGTTAATCTTTCCTGGATTGATGGCGTCGTAAAAACTTCGATCTACTGCGTCGTGTGTCCTGTGGCGATTCTCGACATACTACATGTATAGTCAAGACCCGCCACAGAACACTACTCCTTGTATATCTGTGTTTTTACTTAGC
>JALVAI010000386.1 GCA_027011235.1 Desulfobulbaceae bacterium | reverse complement strand
GCGCCATCGAGCATGTGCTGCTTGATCGCGACAGCTGGCGCCTGCAGGTCAGAACCATCGAAGATCAACCTGCAATCGGTATCTGCGGTTCGGGCCTGATAGAACTGGTGGCCCAGCTGTTTCTTGCCGGCATTGTTGATATCCGGGGAAAATTACGCAGGCAGACCGGTGCCGGGTCTGAAAAACGGCGCGCCTTTGTCCGGGAGCGTCTTGTCGAAGGCGAGGATGGGCTCAGTTTTGTGGTGGTCCCGGCAGAAGAGTCAGGCCACGGCAAGCCGGTGCTGCTGGCCCAGGTGGATCTGGATGCGATGATGCGTTCCAAGGCGGCAATGTATGCGATTCTCACCACCTTGACCAGCCAGGTCGGGGTGGAATTTTCCGACCTTGATCATATCTATGTGGCCGGCGCCTTTGGCAAACATATTGATCCAAAGGCGGCCATTACCCTGGGCATGCTGCCGGATTTACCGCTTTCCACATACGTACCCGTGGGCAACAGCTCGCTTCATGGCGCCGAACGTATCTTGATGTCCGAGGAGGCGCGCCTGCGCAGTATGGATATTGGTCGGAAGATCACCTATATTGAGCTGAATGTCAACCAGGAGTTCATGCTTCGTTTTTCCGGTTCCCGTTTCATCCCCCATACCGATCCCGCTCTTTTCCCTTCGGTACCAGTGGTCCGGGTTGAAGATGTCCCGTAAAAAGGGTTGACTTGCAATTTGTTTGGCCGACTGCTATAGTTTACCATTCGTTGACCATCAGCGCCGAAAAACAGGCGCTGGCGGATATGTCAACGGAGTGTCTGCCATGAATACATTACGTGCGACAATATACTCCCACCTGCCTGCGGGCAATGGGGAGCAACAGAAGAGTCGGCCGGAGAGCACTGAAAGCCTCTGCTGATCCAAACAGACCACTGCCACATTGAACATAATGGAGCAGTGGTCTTTTTTTATTGAGATATGGCAATGCAGAAACGACTGGAAAAAATAGCTGATTCCATTACCCGGAGCGCCAGTAAAAATTCGGCCCAGGGTCGGTTGAACGGCTTTTATGATGTCTTTAACCGTGACGATGAGGTCCTTATTGTGATCAATGCCGATCCTGATGCCCTGGCCAGCGCCATGGCGGTGAAAAGGCTTCTTGCCTATCGGGTCGGCAGTGTGACCATTGGCTATCCCAATGAGATAAGAAGGCTTTCCAATATCACCATGGTTGAGAGGTTGAAAATACCCATTGAACGGATGCATACCCTGCCGGTCAGGGACTATTCCAAACGGGTTTTGCTAGATTCCCAGCCTCCCCATCACAGTTGTTTTGAGAAGCTCTCTTTTGATGTTGTCATTGATCATCATCCGGTCACCGAGGGCTGGGACGCGGATTTTATAGATATTCGTCCCGATTACGGAGCGGTATCTTCCATGATGGTCGAATATCTGCGCGCAGCGGGAATCAAACCCTCTGTTGCCCTGGCCACGGCTCTTTTCTATGGTATCAAGGTTGATTCCCAGAATTTTGAAAAGAAGAATATGACACTGGCGGACAGTATCAGCTTTCGTTATCTGTTTGATATCGCCAACCGCAACCTTGTCCGCAAGTTTGAATTAACAGAGCTTCGCCGCTCGGAGCTGCGCTACTTTAAAATTGCCCTTAACGAAGTCAAGGCGAGCAAGGGCCGGGCCTATGTTCACCTCGGCCGGGTGGGCACCCCGGATATTCTGGTGATTATTGCCGATTTTTTCAACCATGTGGAT
>JALVAI010000385.1 GCA_027011235.1 Desulfobulbaceae bacterium | reverse complement strand
GCCCATTATACAGTGAATAACGTCCATTCCACTTGAGGCCAATCAGATCGGCGAGATCGGGATTGGCGGAAAAAAATCCCATCCGCCATCCGGAAAAATCTTCGGCAAAGCGACAGCCGAAAAAACGATACAGATATTTGACGGCCTCCCGTTCGGAGAGTCGTTCGCCATAGGGCGGATTGGTCAGGATAAGGCCGTTTTTTCCAGGACAATGGAGTGTGGCCAGTTGTGCCTGTTTGATGGTGATGTCGTCGCCAAGTCCGGCCCGGGCAATATTTTTGCGGGCGGCAGCCACGGCCTGGGGGTTGGCATCATAACCGATGATCTGCGGCCAGGGCCTGGCCTGGCCCGCCTGCTCACGCTCCAGGGCCTCGGTGACCAGGGCCTCCCATATCTTCCTGCTGTGGTGTTTCCAGTGCATAAAGCCGAAATTTTTCGCGTTTCTCTGTAGTCCCGGCGCCGAGTCACCTATGATCAGGGCCGCTTCGATCAGCAGGGTGCCGGAGCCGCACATGGGATCGAGCAGAATGGTGTCGGCAGGAAAATCGTTGGCAACCCCGCTTAGACTGGCAATGGCGGCGGCCAGGGTTTCCTTGAGCGGAGCCGGGCCGGCCTGTTCCCGATAGCCGCGCCGGTGCAGGCTTTCTCCAGAGAGATCAAGCGCCAGGCTTGCCCTGTCCCCTCTGAGATGCAGGTTGAGGCGAATATCGGGTTTGAGAACGTCAACACTGGGTCGTTTTCCGGATCGCGAGCGAAAGTAGTCAACAACAGCATCCTTGACGCGCAGGGAGGCATAATGACTGTGGCTGATGGAGGAATCCGAGAGGGTGCAGTAGACGGCAAAGGTGGCTGTTGGCGAGAAATGCATGTCCCATTCAATGGCGTTCACCTGGTGGTAGAGGGCATCGGTGTCAGGAGCGTCAAAGCTTGCAAGCTCAAACAAGATTCGTGAGGAAAACCTGGACCAGAGACAGGCCCGGTAGGCTGTTTCCAGCTTACCCTGCCAGGAGACGGCGCCGGGCGTCGTGGTGACGTTGGTGCCACCAAATTCCTGGAGCTCTGTTTTTACCAGTTGTTCCATGCCCGCGCTGCAGGTCGCGGTGTAGAGCGGCGCTTTTTTGGCTGTGCCGCGTTTGCGTCTGATTGTCGTCAAGGTTGCTTCTTTGTGGGAAAGAATGGATAGATTTGCTCTCCTGCCTGATGAGGAGGCATCTGCAATGTAGGGGAAACTATCCGAAACCGGTATTTTGTACAAGGGAAAGGTCGTACACTGCACAAACCAACGATATTCTATATTCCTTGCCATCGTTTTTTCCACAGCGTACAATAAGAAATATGCGGCAAATATTTCGTTATAACCATAAGTAACAAGTTGTGCGGAACAGAGCAAAAAGTATGACAGGGACGACACATTGAGTCAGAAGAAAAAATGTTCACATGACACGGATTGTGAAGATTTGCGGCAACGGTTTGAACAGCTGCGCCGCAAGGAAGAACTCTTCAAAATAATGGCCGAATCTTCCGTTGACTGGGATGTATGGTATGCTATCAACGGGGAATCAATTTATATTACGCCGAGTTGCAAGGAGATAACCGGTTATTCCAGAGAGCGGTTTTACCAGGATCCGGATTTTATCACCTCCATTGTGTATCCGGATGATCTTGAGATTTTTCAGGAGCATCGGCGGCGGCATTATGTCAAGGCAACCGACCCGGCAGAGGTAACATTTCGCATTCTCCATAAAAATGGGGAGGTCCGCTGGATCTGGCACCAGTGCCAGGCGGTTTTTGCCGCCGATGGTACCTGGTTGGGGAGACGGACCACCAATAGAGATGTGACGGCCCTTAAACAGGCGGAAGCGGAGTTGCAGCGTCTTTCGACAACCGATCCCCTGACCGGCGCCTATAACCGGAGAATGTTCATGGACCTGCTGACCAGAGAGATGCAGCGAGCCGGTCGTTATGGGGAACTGTTTTCCCTGCTGATGTTTGATATTGATCATTTTAAAATGGTCAACGATCAGTACGGGCATGATGCCGGAGATCGGGTCCTGCAGGAGGTCGTCCGCCTGGGCAAGGAAATCATACGGCAGGCTGATACCCTGGCCCGCTGGGGAGGCGAAGAGTTTATGGTTTTGCTGCCCCGGACAGATGGAGACATGGCCCATGCAATGGGAGAACGTTTACGGAAACATGTAGCAGACCATACCTTTACCGATGGTTGTCATCTGACGATTTCCATCGGCGTAACCAGTTTTTCCCGGAATGACACTGTGGATTCACTCCTGAAACGCGTTGACGAGGCGTTGTATAGGGCCAAGAAATCAGGGCGCAATATGGTAGTCCGTGGATGAATATCCTGGGATAGGTGCAGCCGTAACAGCAAATGGATATTGATAAATTTACCAGTCGGGAACTGCTTGACAAGATAGGGGTGATCGTGCTTGCCCTGGATACCCGGGGTCGGATTTCCTTTGTCAATGGTGTTGGCAGAGATCTGCTCGGGTATTCGCAGGATGACCTGATCGGGATGGACTGGTATGCCTGTTTCATTGCACCTGAAGAACAACAACCTTTGCGGGAGCGTTTTGTCCGGATTGTGACCGGGCGGGAGGAATATCCCTTCTATCATGAGAATACCATCTTGACCAGGGGCGGCGGCAAGCGGAGAATTGCCTGGCATAATACTATTGTCCGCACAGATGAGGATGCGATCTGTGGAGTTCTCAGTACCGGCGAAGATATTACCGACCGGATACGGGCCGAAGAGCGGATTCGCCAGAGTGAACGGAGAAACCGTCGTTTTGTTGACCATGTTCCTGATGCCCTGTTCATCCATGATGCCATGGGCAGGATTGTTGATGTCAACGACCGGGCCTGTAAATCCCTGGGGTATTGCCGTGATGAACTCCTGGATATGAATATCCTGGACATTGAACGTGACTATTCCGCTGAAGGCGGCAAGGCCATGATCCGCCGCATCATGGAGAGTCAACAGCCCATGACTTTCCAGGGAACGCATCTGGGTAAGGATGGCCGCAGTTTTCCCGTTGAGGCCAAGGTGAACATGTTGGAAGAGGAGAAAGAGCCTCTTTTTGTTACCGTTGTCCGGGATATCAGTGACCGGTTGCATCAACAGCGAAGACTGCAGGACAAACGGGATCTGCTTCGGGTGATTATTGATTCCATTCCCGATATTATCTGTATCAAGGATGGGCAGGGACGCTGGTTGCTGGCCAATGCATTTGCTCTGCAACTCTTTGGCCTGGAAGGGGTTAATTACCGGGGCAAGACCGACGCGGAACTGGCCGCGTTTACCCCCCTGTGCAAAGAGGCGTTTTCCTATTGTCGGGAAAGTGATGCCCTGGCCTGGCAAAGGAAGGCGCCTTCACGAAGCAGCGAGGTCATTCCTGGCGCTGATGGAAGTAACCGTGTGTTTGATGTCTACAAAATTCCACTTTATCATGACGATGGGAGGAGGAAAGCCCTTGTCGTTGTCGGCCGTGATATTACCGAACAGAAACGGATTGAGGAAAAATACCGGACACTTTTTGAGCAGTCGCCGCTGGCCTATCTGACCTCTACCATGTCAGGAGAAATTTTAGCTATAAATCAGGCTGTCACCAAAATATTCGGTTATGAACCAGAAGAGATCGTCGGCAGAAATGTATCAGAGTTTTTGACCCCCAAAAGCCTTGAGTTCTTTAAGCAGCAGTATCCATTATTTTTACAGGGAATCCCTGTCGCCAGGTACGATTATGAGGTTTATAAGGCCGATGGTACCATTGCCTTGACTCAGGTCTCATCTGCAATCATTCACGATGATATGGGAAATCCTGTCAGTATTCAGCGCATACTTCTTGATGTCACGAAACAGCGCTGTATCGAGGGGAGGATACGTGAGAGTGAGGCCAGGTATCGGCAGTTGTTTGAACGGGCGCCGATGGGGATAGTTCATTTTGACAACGACCTCCGGGTCACGGACTGTAATGATAATTATCTGAAAATAATGCACGCCGATCGTCAAATGACGATCGGGTTTGATATACGAAAGCTGCGGGACAAGAGAGTACTGCCTGTGCTGGAGGCGACCCTGGACGGGAAGGAGGGATACTGGGAAGGAGCCTATCGATCCACTGTCAGCAAGATGACGATCCATGTTTCGGCGCGTACCGCGCCCATGTATGACGGCCACGGCAATATTCAGGGTGGCATGGCCCTTGTCGAGGACATAAGTCTGCGAAAGCAGGCGATGGAGGAAAAAAATCGTCTTATGTCCGCCATTGATCAGGCCTCGGAGACGATTGTCATAACCGATATCAGCGGAAAAATTAAATATGTCAACCCCGCCTTTGAAAAAATGACCGGCTATTCCGCCGAGGAGGCACAGGGGAAAAATCCACGTATCCTGAAAAGTGGCCGCCATGACAAGGAGTTTTATAAAGAGATGTGGCAGACCCTGCGTGGTGGCCGGGTATGGAAAGGACATCTTATCAATAAACGTAGAGATGGCACCTTGTTTGAAGAGGATGCCTCTATTTCGCCGGTGCGCAATCAGGAAGGAGAGATTATCAATTATGTGGCTGTTAAGCGTGATGTCACCGAGGAGGTAGCACTGAAAAAACAGCTGAACCAGGCCATGAAGATGGAGGCCATTGGCACCCTGGCCGGCGGTATTGCTCATGATTTCAATAATATATTGTCTGCTATTCTTGGCTATGCGGAAATGATTGATCTGCAGCTGGCCGAAGACGATCCGGCCCGTGAGGATGTGAGCCAGATTGTAGCCGCCGGCCAACGGGCAACGGACCTGATTCGACAGATCCTGACCTTCAGCCGTCAACAGGACGAGGAACTTCGCCCTGTTAAGATACATTTTGTTATTAAAGAGGCCTTGAAACTGCTCAGATCATCCCTGCCCAGTTCCATTGATCTGCAGCAGAACATTGATCCAGACTGTGGCTCCGTTCTTGCCGACCCGGTCCAGATCCATCAGGTATTGATGAATCTCTGCACCAATGCCAAACAGGCCATGGCTGGAGAGCAGGGAAGAATGATCGTCCGCCTTTCCGAACTTGCCTCTGACGCCACGGCCGCTCTTTCCTGTCTGGGGCCGGGACGCTGGCTTGATCTTGAGGTCTCTGATACCGGTGTTGGTATGGAGCCACAGGTGCGGGATAGGATTTTTGATCCATTTTTTACAACCAAGAAGAAGGGCCAGGGTACTGGTCTGGGACTGTCTGTTGTTCATGGGATTGTCAAAAGTTATGGCGGGGAGATCGTCGTCGACAGTGAGCCCGGGCGAGGAACAACCTTTCATATATATCTGCCGGTGGTTGAAGCGGAAAAAGAGCAGGCAGAGGAAGGAGAGCAGATTCTTTTGCCCCGTGGGGACGAACTTGTCCTCCTGGTCGATGATGAACCGTTACTGGTCGAAATCATGAAACGATTTCTTTCCTTTCTGGGATATGAGATAACAAGTTTTGTTGATAGTCGACAGGCCCTGGAATGGTTTACCCGCCACCCGGATCAGGTCGATCTTGTTATCACGGATATGACCATGCCGCATCTGACCGGGGCCAATCTGGCACAGGAAATACTGGCCATAAGGCCGGAGATGCCGATTATACTCTGTACCGGTTACAGCGAAGTCATGGATGCCGACAGGGCCAAGACCCTGGGCATACGAAAATTTTTGCTCAAGCCTGTTGATAACCGGGTGCTGGCCCAGTCGGTGCGAGAGGTGTTGGAAACCTGATGTATCCGTTGTGCTCTGCAGTCGCCATCTTTTCGTGTTGCCGGCCTGTATTCGGAAATGTCCAGTTGGGAGGCGTTAATTTCTGATTTACATTTTCTTGCGACCGGTCGAATTGTGCAGCTCCGCCGGCGTATCCTGAAAAGGTGTTGTTTCCGTTTGTAACGGAATACCATTCATTGCGGAGGAAAGAGTGTCGTGGATGATCAAGCTGCAAGTGACCGGATTGTAATTGTCGATGATGAACGTGATTTACGACATATCTACAAACGGTTCCTTGAAATAGAGGGCTACTCCTGTCTGACCGCTGGTGATGGAGAAGCGGCCATGCAGTTGCTTGAGCAGGAAGAATGTTCCCTGGTTATAACTGATATCAATATGCCGGGGATGAGCGGAATCGATCTGCTTCGGGAGATAGGCGCAAAGCATCCGCAAGTGGCGGTCCTCATGGTGTCAGCCATCGATGACCGCAAGGTGGCGGTCCAGTCATTGCAGCTTGGCGCCTTTTCCTACATGATTAAACCGGTGAGTCGCAATGAGTTGGTCATCAATGTGGTCAACGCACTGAGACGGCGTTTTCTCGAGATTGCCCACCAACGGCAGAGTGAAAAACTCGAAGATCTCGTGCAGAGGAGAACCAGGAAGCTGCTTGAGGCCAAACAGGAACTGGCTGTTGCCAGCGAGGAGACAGTCCTGCGGCTGGCCAAGGCAGCGGAGTTTCGGGATGATGAAACGGCCCAGCATACCCTGCGCATGAGCCATTACTGCGGAATCATAGCCCGCGGGTATGGCTTTGATGAAAAGAGATGCGAGTTGATTCGTCTGGCGAGCCAGTTGCACGATGTGGGCAAGATCGGTATTCCCGATGCTATTCTACTCAAACCGGGCAAACTGACAGCGGATGAATTTCGCCTGATGAAAGAGCATGCCATGTTCGGATTTCGTATCCTGTCCGATTCCAGGGCAACCCTGTTGCAGGTAGGAGCCATTATCGCCCGGGGGCATCATGAAAAGTATGATGGTTCCGGCTATCCCGAGGGGGTTGCCGGTGAGGACATCCCGATAGAGGCGCGTATTGCCGCCATAGCCGATGTCTTTGATGCCCTGACGACCAGGAGGGTATACAAGGATGCCCTTCCTGTTGCCGCCGCCGTTGATGTCCTGCGCAAGGGCAGAGGGGTCCATTTTGATCCCGCATTGGTTGATATTTTCCTCTCCGAGATGGACGTCGTCAGTAGCGTTCGAAAACGGTTCCGGGACCGTGGTGATCAACCGGGGATAAAGAGCCTGGCAGTGGAATAATTCGATATCACGAGGCGCCGGGTCTGGTTTATCTTAGTCTTTTGTCTGTATCTCGGCGAAATAACGTCGATCCGTTTCGATGATGTGTTCCTTGAGCCAGTGGAGAAGAAAATCGACAACAGCCTCCAGGTCCAGGGTCTGGTTGCGAAATTCTTCCATGAATGTATTGGATTGAGCTATAAAGTCGGCGTGAATCTCCTTGTGTTGTTCAATTTCCGGATGGGCGGCCAGGTATTCCTCTTCATCGTTGAAATGGACTTCCACATAATCAAAAAGCGACAGCAGGGCCTGTTCGAGGGAAAGCCTGTTGTCCTGTTGATTCTTTAATGAATCCAGCATAATCCAGAGTTCAAAAAGATATTTATGCTGGCGGTCGATTTCCGGATGTCCGACGCTGTATTCCGGTTTCCAGATGGCATCAATGTCCATAATGGTCCTCTCTCGTGGTTAGGCGCTGTGTTGTTCCTGCCGGTGCTTGACCATGTAATAGAGTACGGGCACCGCCATCCTGCTGATCAGAAGGCTGGCAATCTCGCCAAACATCAATGAGATGGCAAGGCCCTGGAAGATAGGGTCAGCCAGAATCACCGATGAGCCGACAACCACGGCCAGGGCGGTCAGCAGCATGGGACGGAAACGGACCGCCCCGGCCTCAACCACGGCCTCGGCCAGCGGCAGGCCATGGGAGCGGCGCAGTTCGATAAAGTCAACCAGGATAATCGAGTTTCGCACCACGATTCCGGCCCCGGCCATGAAACCGATCATGGAGGTGGCGGTGAAAAATGCGCCCAGGGCCCAATGGGCCGGCAGGATGCCGATAAGGGAAAAGGGAATTGCCGCCATTACCACCAGCGGCGTGATGTAATCCTTGAACCAGCCCACCATCAGCATGTAGATCAGGATCATGACTACGGCAAATGCCAGGCCCAGGTCGCGAAACACCTCAAGGGTAATATGCCATTCCCCGTCCCATTTCATGGCCGGTTCGGTCTGGGTAAACGGCTGGTGCAGATTGTAGATGACAATATCCTTCTTCCGGCCGCCAAAGTCACGCCCGTCAAGGGCATGGATTTTTTTATTCATGGCCAGGATGGGATAGACCGGGCTTTCGGCCGCTCCCGCCACATCCCCGGTGACATAGATGACCGGTTTCAGGTTTTTCCGGTAGATGGGCTGCAGAACAGGGCGTTGCTCTATTTTGACCAGTTCGCGCAGGGGCACGAGGGGGCCGGAGGGATTTTGCCCGGAGGGAAGGGCGATGTTGAGCAGTCCGTCAATGGTTGAGCGCATGGACAGGGGCAGCCTGAGGATAATATTGATTTCCTCCTTGTCCTTTGGCTGGTGGAAGAGGTCTATGGAGCTGCCATGCAGGCCGATCTGGATGGCACGGTTGACAGCGCCTTCGGAGATTCCGTTTAGGGCCGCTTTTTCCTTGTCCACAAGGACAACCAGCTTGTTGCGGTCTTTCTCCCGGTACCAGTCCACATCGACCACGCCCTCGGTCTCGGTGAAGATTTTTTTAACGGTCGTTGCCAGGGAAACCCGTGCCTTGTCGTCGGGACCGTATATCTCCGCCACCAGGGTTTGCAGGACAGGGGGGCCGGGCGGCACCTCGGCCACTGCAACATTGGCGCCGTATTTTTTTGCCAGGGCGGCAATGGCCGGCCGAACCCTTTTGGCGATGTCATGGCTCTGCTTATCCCGGTCGCCCTTTGGCAGCAGGTTGACCTGGATGTCGGCAACCGTTGGCCCTGAACGCAGAAAATAATGACGGACCAGGCCGTTGAAGTTAAAGGGCGCCGCTGTGCCAGCATAGATCTGATAGTTGACGACCTCCGGTTCCGCACCGACAACCATTGCCATCTCCTGGGCGACGCGGGCGGTATGTTCCAGGGTCGATCCTTCTGGCATATTGAGGATAACCTGAAATTCAGACTTGTTGTCAAAGGGCAGCATCTTGACCTTGACCATGCGCAAATATACCATGGAGCAACTGGCCAGGAGCAGGAACAGGATAGTGGCAAAAAAGAGCAGGCGCCAGGATGCATGGGCCAGCAGCGGCTCCATGAATCTGTGATACAGACGGGTAAAGAAGTCGTCCTGGGCATGGTCGGTATCAACATCTTCGTCGATCTCAATGGCACATTCTTCGGGTCCGCATCCCTTGCGCAGAATATGAATCGCGGCCCAGGGCGTGATGGTAAAGGCGATGAACATGGAGATGATCATTGCCGCCGAGGCGCCCACCGGAATGGGCCGCATATAGGGGCCCATCAGACCGCCGACAAAGGCCATGGGCAGGATGGCGGCAATAACGGCCCAGGTGGCGAGGATGGTGGGATTGCCCACCTCGGAAACAGCCTCGACCGCCACCGTCAGCAGGGGCCGGGACTTGTTGTAGGGCAGCCGCATGTGCCGAACGATATTTTCGACAACCACAATGGCGTCATCAACCAGGATACCGATGGAAAAGATCAGGGCAAACAGGGTGATCCTGTTTAAGGTATATCCATACAGGTAAAAGACGAGCAGGGTGAGCGACAGGGTGGAGGGGATGGCCAGCAGAACAATCAGTGACTCACGCCAGCCAAGAAACAGCAGAATCAGGGCCGCAACACCGACAACGGCGATCCCCATGTGAAAGAGCAGTTCATTGGATTTTTCAGCGGCTGTCTCCCCGTAATCGCGGGTAACGGTAATTGTTACATCTTCAGGAATCACAGTCCCTTTCAGGCTTTCCACCTTGTGCAGAATCGTGTCCACCACATGGACGGCATTGGCGCCCGGCCGTTTGGCAACCGAAAGCGTTACCGCAGCCTCTTCCGGCTCCCCCTTGCCGGTACCGAACAGGACATAGTTCCGCGGCTCCTCAGGTCCGTCGATAATGGTGGCCACATCACGGAGATAGACCGGCCTGCCGCCGTAAACGCCGACAACGACCCGGCCGATTTCCCGGGCTGATTTGAGAAAGGAACCGGTCTGCAGGAGTATCTCTTTGTTACCGGCGAGCAGGTTGCCGCCAATGGCCTGCCGGTTGGCCTGTTGCAGGGCCGGAATCAACCGGTCAATACTCAGGTTTCTGGCCGCAAGTTTGAGTGGATCAAAGAGGATGCGCACCTGTCTGCGATTGCCGCCTATTATCTTTGTCTCCGCGACCTCGAAGATATTTTTCACCTCGTCGTCCACCTGGGCGGCCAGTCTGCGCAAGGCAAAATGGTCATATTTCCGGGAATGAAAGGTGAGGGCCAGGATGGGGACATCGTCTATGGTATGCGGCTTGACAAGAGGTGTGGATACGCCGTGCGGGATATGGTCGAAATTGGTGGCAAGTTTCTGGTTGAGGCGAACAATGGCGTCTTCCAGGCTTTCCCCCACGTAAAACCTGGCCACCAGCAGGGACTTGCCGCGCATCGAGGTAGAGTAAATATATTCGATGTTGGGCAGTTCATAGAGCAGCTTTTCCATGGGAATGGAGACCCGTTCCTCCACCTCCTTGGGCGTGGCGCCGGGCATGGACACCATGACATCGATCATGGGGACCTTGATCTGCGGTTCTTCTTCCCTTGGCAGCAGGTAGATGGAAAATGCTCCCAAAAGAAGAGAGGCGATAATAATGATCAGGGTGAGTTTGGAATCGATAAACATGGATGCCAGCTTGCCGGCAAATCCCTGATGTATTTCTGGTGTCTTATCCATGGATGTTAGTGCATTACGCCTGAATTGCTGTCATAAAAAACAAGAAAATTTCATGCATTAAAAAGTTATTATATCAGCATGTTATCCGGTTATCTTTCGCATGTGCCATAATTGTTGCGCATGCTGTCGGGGCGAATTTATTCGCCTGCAACATGCGCCATTTTATCTGCCATGCCTTTCCCAAGGCGGCTGAAGCCGCCCCTACGGCCATGGGTTGCGGGCAAGGCCCGCTTTAGTTGTCAATCTGTACTTGCTGGCCACCCTTCAGAAGCCGGTTGCCTCGAATGACAATCCGCTCTCCCGCCTCCAGGCCGGAGAGAATTTCAACCAGGTCGTTTTTACGCAGCCCGGTCCGTACCAGCCGCATGTGGACCCGGTTGTCTTCCACCACAAACACCTTTTGGAGCTGACCAAAGGTTACAATGGCTGCTTCCGGAATCATCATGGTTGTATAGGACCTGCCCGGCAGGGTAATGCGGGCAAACATACCTGTTTGCAGTCCGCTGGAATCACCAAGATTGATTTTGATCGGCATGGTACGGGAACGCGGGTCAATGGCCGGGGATATTTCAGCCACCTCACCGGTAATTTTTTTTGCAGTCGCTGGAATTGCCACCTGCAGCCGGTCATGGAGCTTTATGGTCTGGGCATTGTTTTCCGGGATGGAGGTCACCACCTGCAGGTGGCGGTCATCCTCGAGGTGCAAAAGCGGCATACCGGGTGTGGCCAGATCACCGATACTGGCAATTTTTTTGGTGATAACGCCAGCAAAGGGGGCCTTTATCGTCGTATAGGCGAGCATGCTTGCCGCTTCATGATAACCGGCTCGGGCAATTGCCAGCATATCACGCATGGATTTGACTGTTTCCGGTGTGGAGGCATGCTGTTTGAGCAGTTTTTCTTCCCGTTCCAGGTTACGTTTTGCCTGGGCAAGCTGGGCCTGGGCCTGCAGGAGACGGGCGGATATTTCCCGGGCATCGATTTTGACCAGCAGCTCACCTGCCTTGACCCGGGAGCCGAGGACAACCGGCAGTTCCACGATAGGGCCTGATATTTTTGCGGCAATGACCGCCTGGTCCACGGCCTGAACCGTGCCGACGACCTCGACCCGTGAGGACAGGGTTGTTTTTTGGACAGTGGTTGCCTGCACCCGGACCGGCGGCGCAGCCGCCGATTGAGCTGGTGGCGTTTCAGCATGCCCGCAAAGGGGCAGGCCGAGGAGACAGAGAAAAAGAAGAGCAGATAAAGAGGGCATTGGTTTGTTTCAGTTGTCTGTTTTTTTTGTATTCCCTGGTCCATTGTGACGGGAATCAGTTGTTTTGCCAGCGGATTGCCAGGAATTGTGTTCGCTGTTGGTATCAGATGATGACATGGACCGGTCTGTATCTGTTTGGGTTTCAGGAAACTGGGCAAGGCCCGCTGCCCGGCGCAGGTCGGCAATGGCGATTTTGTGAGCGGCCCTGGCGATGGATGCATGTACCAGGGCATCGGTTAGTCGGTTTTCCGCATCCATCAGGTTGGACGCGAGAATGACGCCTTCTTTGAACCGCTCCCGAAAGAGACGGGCGCTTTCCCGGGCAAGCCGCACCTGCTTGTCAGTGACCACCAGCCGTTCCCGGGCCTGTTTAAGCGCCAGTTGCGCCTGCTCGATTTCAAGGGTAATGGCCAGCTCCATTTTCCGTTTCAGTTCCTTGGCCCTGGCCAGCTCAGCCGTTGCGGCGGCAATGGCCGCCTGGGTCCGGTCTCCCTCAAACAGGTTGTAATTCAGGCGCACACCGGCCATCCAGGAGTTGCCGCTGCCCGATTCATTGACAAACCCATGGTCGATCTGGTAGCTGGCGAACAGGTCAGCGGTTGGCAGGTAGCCGGCCCTGGCCCTGGCAAGTTGTTTTTCCGCCGCCTGGATCATGGCGTCCAGGCTCTTTATCTCCGGCCGTTCACCGGGGTCCGGATTGTCGGGAACCTGCTGGGGGAATTGCTCTTCAACATCAAGCTGGACATCATCAAGCCTCAGTCCCAGCAGGTTGAGAAAGGCGCGTTTTGCCAGCTCATGGCCATGATGGGCCTGGATAAGTCGTTCATGGGCGGCTGATTGCTGTACCTCGATATCGAGCAGATTTGCCTTGAGCAGATCACCGGCCGCGTACCTGGCCTTTGCCACTGCAAGAGATGCGGTAATGGCGGTGACAGCCGATTTGCGGGCGGCAACGATTTCCTGTGCCTGGACAATGGTATAAAAACTGCGTACCGCCTGGTCTGCCAGGGTGGACAGGATTGCTGCCTGCTGTTGCTGCCGGGCCAGGTGCTGCGCCTTTGCCGCTGCAAGTCCCGCCTGGTCACGACCGCCGTTGTAAAGGCGGTAGCGCAGGCTGGCGATAAGGCGGAGATTATCGGTTGTACCTGGATCGTTGAAGTTAATGGTATTGGAAAATGTTCCGTGGTTGAGGATGTTTCCAAAGGAAAACATCGGATTATCGGTACCACCATATTCGGCCCCGACATCGAGCCGTGGATAAAAGGCCGCCCTGGCCTGGCTGATGGCTGCCCTGGCTGCTTCTATCCGATGGCGGGCGATTGAGGCATCGGGATTGCCTTTCAGCGCCTGGTGGACCGCTTCAACAACCGTCCATTTTTTCGGATGCACTGATTGTGCGTCCGCGCACCATCCCGGAGCTGCGGCAAGAACCAGGAAGAGGAAAAGTATAACGCTGCTTGAGTTCTTGTGCATAATAAAAATAGAGTTGATTGATGGCGTCGTAAAAACTTCGATCTACTGCGTCGTGTGTCCTGTGACGATTCGTGGGCATACTACATGTATAGTCAAGACCCGCCATAGAACACTGCTCCTTGGAGTCTACGCTTTGCTCCGCTTGAGTAAAATATAGTTTCTGGAGAGATATGTAAGAGTTCAAAGTATAGAGTATCTCCTGGCTGTTGTCCATTTTTTTGTGGGAACAGGCGGCGACCGGTTGCAAAGGGAACTGTGGAGTGAGTGCAGTTTGTGACGGAAAGGAGGGAAAAGTTTGACCAATGATTCGGGAGCAGATGAAGGGATTCATCTGCTCCCTCTGTTAGGCGGTTGTTGTGTATATGCTATGATTTATCAGGATTGTGGGCGCTCACCTTGGAAGTCCGCTACCCTATGTCAAATTCCTGGTGCAGGACAGGCATTTCTACCTGGGTGTCCTTGAGCAGACTGCCAAAGGTGGTCATGGCCTTTTCCTCACCATGGACCAGAAAGGTGGTTTCCGGATGGGTGTGGGAGTGCCAGTCCAGCAGGATTTTCTGGTCGCCATGGGCTGAGAAACCGCCGATGGTATACACCTTGGCCCGAACCTCGATCTCTTCCCTGAAGATTCGCACCTTTTTGGCGCCGTCGATGATCTGCCTGGCCAGCGTTCCCTGGGCGGCATAGCCGACAAAGATAACCGCTGCTTCCCGGCGCCAGAGGTTATGCTTGAAATGATGCCGGATTCGGCCGCCGGTGGCCATGCCGGAACCGGCAATGATCACCGCTCCCTTGACCTGTTTCAGGCCGATGGAGGCGGCAGTGTCCCTGGTATAATGCAGACCAGGCAGGGCAAAGGGGTCGCGGCCGTCCTGGTACACAGCCCAGGTTTCGGTATCAAAACATTCCGGATGGCGTCGGAATATCTTGGTTGCGGATATGGCCATGGGCGAGTCAAGGAAGACCTGGGTGCGGGCTGGTACCACCCCCTGCTCGATACCTTCGCGGAGGTAGTAGAGTATTTCCTGGGTCCTCTCCAGGGCAAAGCTGGGAATCATCACGTTGCCGCCCCGTTTCCCGGTTTCGGTAATCGCGGTGTAGAGTTCTTCAATCGAGGGTTCCAGTTCCTTGTGCAACCGGTCTCCATAGGTGGTCTCCATGACCACGATATCAGCTTTTGGCGGTATGTCCGGGTCACGGAGGATGGCGCGGTTGCCGTAGCCGAGATCGCCTGAGAAGAGTACCCGTCGGTGGCTGTGGTTTTCCTCAAGTTCAAGAAGGATGGAGGCCGAGCCGAGGATATGGCCGGCATCATAAAAGGTGGCCCGGATACCGGGGGCAATGTCAAAGGGATGGATGAACGCACCCACGTCTTCAAAATAATCGAGGCAGTGCAGGGCATCGAGCGTATCGTACAGGGGTTCAATGGGATCACTGTTCTCGTCTTTTTTCAGTGCCTTTCTGGTCCTATATTCCGCTTCCTCCTCCTGGATACGGGCGGAATCGAGCATGACCAGCTTGGCCAGTTCCCTGGTGGCCGAAGTACAGATGATTTTTCCGTGAAATCCCCGCTTGACCAGGAGAGGGATGCGACCGCAGTGGTCAAGATGGGCATGGGTCAGCAGCAGAAAGTCAATGTCGGCGGGATCAAAACCGAAATTATTGCTGTTTTCCTCTTCAATTTCTCTGCCGCCCTGGTACATGCCGCAGTCTATCAGCAGTTTTGTGTCCCTGCACTGGACAAGGTGACATGAGCCGGTGACCCCCTGGTCTGCTCCGTGAAAGGCAAGTTTCATAATGGTTGTTTCCTGTTAAGATTCTTTCTTTTTCCGGGGAAAATCACTTGTTACGCAGGTTGATGGTTACCCTGCGATTGAGCCGCCTCCCTTCGGGAGTATCATTGTCGGCCACCGGATGGGCATATCCATACCAGTAGGGCAATAACCGTTTTGCGGCGATATGAAACCGGTTGCGCAGGTAGCGACGGACGGCTTTGGCTCGTTTTTCCGAAAGCCGGATGTTATAGGCTTCACTGCCGATATTATCGGTGAATCCTGAAAGAACGGCATAGGAATCCGGATGTTTCAGGAGGAATCGTCCCGCTTTGGCAAGAACGGGACGATACTCTTTTTTAATCAGGTATTTGTCAAAGTCGAACAGGACTGTACCAAAGTTTTTTTCGGTGTCAAGATACAGTTTGCCAAGAAGATGTTCCGGATGCTCGGCCACGGTGTCAAAGTCGATAACCTGGGAACAGTTGTTGACCGCAGCCATGTCCGCCAGCAGTTTTTTCTCTTTTTTGCCGCTGGCGCTGCTGATAATTGTGAAGCAGACGTCGTAATTTTTCGCCAGTTTTTTTGTCTCGGCCAGGGGCGCCGGTTCAGGGACCCCTTTTACCCGTGAATCCTTGCCGTCGGTGAATATAAATACCTGGGTACGGCCGGCAATGCCCAGCAGGTGTTCGAGCTTCATCAGCGCTATCTGAAGCATGGGTGGGCCGGCGGGAGAGGTGGGCAGCCGGTCAATGGCAAGGCCGTAGGCCTTTTTATCATAGTTATGCAGTCGGTAGAAAGGGGCAAAGGCCTGAGGTGAACCGCTGAGCCAGAGACCGCCTTTCCAGTGCGGATACAGTCCTGCCTGCCAGTTTAATTCAGGCAGGGATGCGTTGCTCTTCCTGATGATTTCCTTTTCCATGGCCATCCTGGTCATGCCGCTGTCTTTGTACGGCACATCCATGGACGTGGAGGGATCGTAGACAATGAAGAAGTTGTCCGCCATTTTCAGATAAGATGCCTGGGAGGATCCGGCAACCGCAGGCAGGGAAAGGGAAAGGAGAACGAGAGAGGCAAAGACGCAGCAATGAATATATTTCATGGGCCTGTTTCCTGGATGCATGGGTTGGGTGTGGAATGGAGTGTGAACATGTTTCCGTGGACCTTGCTCAAGTATACCTGTCGGAATTGGTCACTGTCAAGGATGGGTCATTTCCATCAGGCCGGGTCCCCGAGTACAATCCTGTCATCTTCTTTTGGAAGAAGAAGCCCCGGATGGTCGGCAATAAATTTTTTTATGGTCTCTTCTTCCCGGTACCTGGTTGTTCGTTCAAGGTGGAGCAAGGCAAGCTGTTTGATATTCTCCTCGTCCATGAGCTGCAGGCAACTTGCCACGGACCCATGCCCTGGTATGGAATCACGCAGGGTAAATGCCTCATGCAGAGCAAGATCACAGCCATGCATCAGTTTTCTGGTCGCCTCAGTGGCCCGGCCATCGCCGCTGTAATAGAGGCGGTTATCACCATCATCGATGAGCAGACCGTAATTTTGTTGGGAGTGACCGCTTATGGCCGCCCGGAGATGCAGCCCTTTTACTGTAAGGGTTTTTCCGGGCGTTATGGTCTGGAACCGCAATGGAAAACGCAGCTTGTCAACAAAGCCGGGGTAGGCAAGTTCCAGGGCGGCGAGGGTTTTTTCTTGCAGGTTTTCCTGGCCGATGAATTGCAACGGTCGGGTTCGGCCCATCTCCCAGAAACGAAGCAGGAGCAACGGCAGCCCCAGGAAGTGATCGCCATGAAAATGGGAGATCCAGACGTTGTCTATGCAATCGGGATCATCACAGTAATAAAAAAACCGGTGCGGCACGGAAAAACCGCAGTCGAGGAGAAAGGAGGTGTTTTTTGCATGCACCAGAATCGAGCAGTTGCCGTGCCGGCTGTCACAGGCCTCGCCAACACCCAGGAAAAGAAGCCGCATCGGTCTAATCCCTCTCCTTTACAGGAATATCGTCGGGGATGGGGATGACGGTTTCAACCAGGCCGCCGAAAACTCCGTCCCGGTACCAGGGGACCTGTTGGATCAGCCTGGAGCCTTTTTTCCTGCGGGTAATATAGACATTGGCCTCCTGGGTCTGCAACTGCCTGCGAATAATTTCGTTGGCCGATTCCGGGTGACAGGAAAACAGGCTGGTGCCGATCAGGGCCGCGCCCCCGCGTTTGGCAAACAGTTCAACGGAGCGCCTGTTCATGGCAACAATGATGCCTTTGGTATCACACACCGTAACAGCGGCCGGATAGTCCTTGTGCCAGTCAAAGGACGGCTGGTTTTTCTCTGTGGTCATGGGCGATTATTCCAATGGGTATAATTAATTTTTGGATTTCATTGTTACAACTACTTGCAGGGGACCGTGGCTGCGGCGCCCTGGCGCAGTTACGACCATGGATCATACTCCTTGCCAATGGGGGGTTGCGGAAACCGAACCCGATGTTCCAGTTCATCCACCGCAAAGGGAAGGAACGAAAAAAGGGCCTGTTCCATTTCCCGGCAGCGTTCAAAGTTTTCCCGGATAAGCGCGTGCCGATGGGGATCATTGTTGCCGTAATGGCTGATTATATATTGCAGCCGTTCTTCCAGACTGACAATCTCGGTGTGCCGGACCCTTTTATCGGCATAATAGACAATTTCACCGGTCGTAAACATTCCGTTTTTGTATCTTTCCGGATCATGCCCGCTTAAGATAACGTGCTCTCCCACGATCCGGGCAATGCCCGGATATCCGTGTTGCAGACATATCTCAGCACCCAGGGCGGCATGGTCACAGCCGCTTTTCAGGCACGGGGTTTTGGCAATATCATGGAGCAGGGCCCCGGCAATAACCTGCTTTTCGTCCGCAAGCCGGGCAGGTCCGGATTCATCGGCCAGCCCACAGAGCAGAGCATCGGCCACCCGGGCGACAACCAGAGAGTGGTGGCGGATATTGTCCAGCATTTCATATTCATCCATGAGTCGGATGCAGGTGGCGAGGTCGGGAACAGTCATGCCGGCTCAGCCCCTGGCGCTGTATTCATGGACGCAATCAACAACAATTTTGACCTGTTCCGGCGGTGTCTGCGGGACAACCCCATGGCCAAGGTTGAAAATGTGGCCCCTGGCGCCGCGGGCGTCATCTATCAGTTTTCTGACCCGGTTTTGCAATTCCTTTTCCGGGAGAAAGAGGGCCAGGGGGTCCAGGTTGCCCTGGACCGCGTGATCGCCCACCCGGGCCACGCCATCCTTGATGTTGATTCGCCAGTCAAGACCAAGGACATCGGCGCCGCAGGTACTGGTATGTTCAATCAGGGTAGCGCCGTTATTGGCAAAGTAGATGATGGGCACATCGGTTGTCCGGCGCAGGTCACTGATGATTGTCTGCACATAGGGCAGGGCAAAGCGGGCATAGTCACAGGGGGCGAGAATTCCGGCCCAGGAGTCAAATATCTGCAGGGTCTGGGCCCCGGCCCGCGCCTGGGCCTGCAGGTATAGACTGGTGCAGCGGGTTATCTTTTCAAGAAGGGCATGATAGAGCTGCGGCTGCCGAAACATCATTTTTTTTGTTTCCAGAAAAACCTTGGACGAGCCGCCTTCAATCAGATAGGTGGCCAGGGTGAACGGGGCCCCGGAAAAACCGATCAGCGGTACCTTGAGTTCCGCCCGCAGCAGTTTTATGGTCGCAAGGACAAAGGGCATGGTCTCCTCCGGATCGGGAATGATCAGACCATCGACATCTCTTTGTTCGCGTATGGGGTCGGGAAAGACCGGACCTTTACCCTCGTGAAACTCCAGTGTCAACCCCATGGCCTCCATGGGAATCAGAATATCGGAGAACAGGATGGCCGCATCCATGCCAAAGATGTCAACCGGTTGCAGGGTAACCTCGGTACAACGGGCCGGGTCCTTGCACAGGTCAAGAAAGGTGCCCTTGCCCCGGGCCCGGACCTCGAGATACTGCGGCAGATAGCGGCCTGCCTGCCGCATGATCCAAATGGGGGTGTAGTCGGTTTTTTCGCCTCGGCAGGCCTTAAGAAAGGTGTCATTCATGGGTTCTGGTTTCGGTTGGAAATTTTTTTAGTAAACGCTTAAACGCTCAAACGTTCAAACGCTTAAACGCTTAAACGCTTAAACGCTCAAACGCTCAAACGTTCAAACGCTCAAACGTTCAAACGCTTAAACGCTTAAACGCTTAAACGCTTAAACGCTTAAACGCTTTCTACTTCGGTTGGTAGCTGCAAAAAGGTTCCGGGGCCAGGTAGTCGCCGCTGACCGCATAGGCCCGGGCCCGGCAGCCGCCACAGACATTGACGTATTCACAGCGGCCGCAGCTTCCCTTGTAGCTTTTAAAATCACGCAGTTCATGGAACAGGGGTGAATTTTCCCAGATATCCTGAAATGACTGCTCTCGTATATTGCCTGCGGCCTTGGGAAAGTAACTGCAAGGCAGGACATTGCCGTCCACGTCGATCAGGCAGATCAACTGACCGGCCAGGCAGCCCTTGGAGCCGCCGGTGGAAAATTTCAGGCTGCGCCGTTTAAACTTCTTCCCCTCCTCTTTTGCCCGCTGGAGTACGATCCGGTAATACTGGGGGGCGCAGGTGGGCCGCACTAGCATGTCCGACTCCTCTTTTTCCATGTCATAATGCCAGTTGAGCAT
>JALVAI010000384.1 GCA_027011235.1 Desulfobulbaceae bacterium | reverse complement strand
GCCTGTGATATTTTTAAAGTAGCACTTTTTCGTTTCTAACGACACTGGCCGGAATAAAGCAGATAACACTATATACTTTCCCTTCTGCCCACATATTTTCGGAAACAATAATGCAACAAATGCCTTTAAAGTAGACAACAACTCCGGCACCCACTGCGGTCTCATTAAAAAATACGGAAATCATGACGCCTGAATTTTATAAAATATTCTCAGAATACCGGGAAATTGCCGTTCGCTACGATGAACCGCACAAGGCGGTCTGGTGTTATTTCAACCCGGCACCAAAACCCTGTTTCTCCTTACAAATGCTGCAGGATCTTCGCCTGATGCAGCAAAATATCATTGATTTTTTCCATGGAATGGACCCTGCCAGGGAGGCACCCATCCGTTATCTTGTTGTTTGTTCCCAGATACCAGGTATTTATAATCTGGGGGGAGATTTATCCCTGTTCATCAACCTTATTCGGGAACAAAAGAAAAAGGAACTCCTTGATTACGCCATCCATTGCATTGACAACGTATATCTCAATGCCGTCAATATGAATCTTCCCGTAACCACTGTTTCCCTGGTGGAAGGAGTTGCTCTTGGCGGCGGGTTTGAAACAGCGCTTTCCGGGAACATGTTGATTGCCACGGAAGATGCGGAGATGGGATTTCCGGAAATTCGTTTCAATCTCTTCCCCGGTATGGGTGCCTACAGCCTGCTGGCACGACTTGTCGGTACAGTCACCGCGGAAAAGATGATCGGCAGTGGCGCAATTTACAGTGCCGGGGAGTTGTATGAAATGGGAATTGTCAATCATCTTATTGGAACGGATAAGGTTCGTGAAAGCGTGGAACGGATTCTCAGGCAGCACAGCCAGTCAGACAACGGGTTTCAGGCAATGATGCTTGCCAGACAGCGATGTAATCCCGTTACCTATCAGGAGCTTGAGGATATAGTCCACATCTGGGTGGATGCCGCCTTGCGCCTTACGTCAAGGGATCTGAAGATGATGGAACGACTTATCAAGGCCCAACAGGCCAAGATGCAGCAGCAGGAAAAGCGATTCATTCTGCGGACTAAACAGGACAGACGTTTTTCCGGGGAGGACGTTACCTTTCCCCTAACCGACAGTTCCGGAAAGACTGTGTATTACGACAGAAGACAGAACAACGACCGGCGGCGTAAACAAGATAACCCGAAGCCGCTGCGGCGGGAAACAGCGATACCCTCCCATGCCTCTTGATCAGTTGTCCCTTGAACAAAAGATCCAGCAAGACAGACTGGACCATATTTACCAGCGGTCCAAGGCTGCCATCCTGGCCCTGTTTGCAGCGGGCTCCCTATACACCTTCCTTCTGTACAGGGCGACCCCAAAACCGTCTATCCTCCTCTGGTACGCAGTTTTTCTGACCGTTCTCCTTGCCCGCCTGCTCCACGTTTATGCCTACGAGAAATCAATAAACGTGGCGGACAATCAACACTTCTGGCTCAACGCCTACCGTTTCGCCATTCTGACCACAGGGACCGTTGTCGGCAGCCTGAACCTGTTATTTTTCCCCAAAAATTCCCTGCCAGACCTTCTCCTGGCAATCATTTTTCCGTTCGGCATTGTGGTTGGTGCCGTTTCCATGCTCCTTGATTTTGTTTCTTTTGGTATCTATGCGGCAACACTTATGCTTCCAGTCGTTTATCAAACCATGATGATCGATGACCGGGCCTATACAAATACCGGATATCTTACCTGTGTCCTCATTGCTTTTTTTCTCAAATTCAGCAGGCAGTATGAACAAACCTTTATTTCATCCTTACGTCTGCGTTATGAAAATACTGCCCTGATGGAAAAACTGGAGCAGGAAAAACAAAAACTCAGCAACCGTCTGGTCCGTCTCCTTAATGACTCCTCAAATGAAATTTTCATTGCTGATGCCGATTCCCTTACCTGTCTGCAGGTCAACAGAGGGGCGATTGAAAATCTTGGCTATTCGCAGGAAGAATTTAAAAAGATCAATCTGCTGGATATTTTTACCGGCTTTGATCATGCCAGTTTTTGCCGGCAAGTTGGCCCGCTGTATGACGGTAGTCAGGAATTTATCCTCCTGCAGGGAAAAAACAGACGAAAAGATGGAAGCACCTATCCGGTGGAAGCCAGGTTGCAACTCTCCACGGAAGATTCACCGCCCATCATCGTTGTCACCGTACAAAACATTACGGAACGCCATGAATGGGAGAAAAAACTTCTTTATCAGGCAAATTTTGATCAACTGACCGGGCTGCGGAACCGACATGCCATGCAGTCCTGTATCTCCCAGGCCTTTGCCCGGGCCCAGCGCAATTCAACCAAGGTAGTCCTCCTCTTTATTGATCTTGACAATTTTAAAAATATCAACGACAGCCTGGGCCATAATATCGGTGATAAAATCCTGAAACAAACTGCCGAGCGAATCAGCAGCCTGATTCGAAAGAGCGATATTTCCGCCCGAACCGGGGGAGATGAGTTTACCATTTTACTTGAGGATATACAGGAGAATGTTCAGGCCGAGGTAGTGGCCCGCAAACTGATTGAACAGTTCAGGCAGCCTTTCCAGGTTGGCGGCCGCGAGATTTACTCAACAATAAGTATTGGTGTCAGTATTTTTCCTGACGACGGGGTTTCCCCCAATGAACTCCTGAAATTTGCGGATATGGCCATGTATCGGGCAAAAGAGGAGGGCCGAAATAACTTCTGCTTTTTTTCCAAGGAGATGTGCCGGGATTCCGACAAGGAAATGCGTATAATCACCCACCTGCGCAATGCCTTGGACAACGGGGAACTCAGCCTGTTTTTCCAGCCGAAAGTAGACATCACCGATGGCCGTCTTGCCGGGGCCGAGGTACTGCTGCGATGGAACAATCCTGAACTCGGTAATATCCCGCCCAATATCTTTATCCCCCTGGCCGAGCAGATGGGTTTTATGGAAGACATCGGCGCCTGGGTACTGGAGCAGGCCTGCCGGGAGGCCATGGACTGGCGGCAACGTTTCGGCATCGGCCTGCAGATCTCGGTCAACATATCTCCCCAGCAATTCCGCACCGGCTCCCTGATCGGTATTGTTGACCGGGCACTGGTGACAACAGGGCTGCCCAGGGAGCAGCTTGAACTGGAAATCACGGAAAGCCTGCTGCTTCAGGATTCGGACGAACCATTAAAGGTTCTGACAAGTCTCTATAAACGGGGTATACGCCTGGCCCTGGACGATTTCGGCACCGGGTATTCCTCGCTCAGCTATCTCAAGCGATTTCCCTTGCAGGTCTTGAAGATCGACCGGAGCTTTATCAATGATCTCCACAACGACAAGAGCAGCCGGGCGCTGGTCGAGGCCATCATAGCCATGGCCCAGAGCATGAAGCTGGACATCGTTGCCGAGGGCATTGAAAATGAAAACCAGATCGCCTTTCTACGCAGGCATGGGGTTGATATTGTCCAGGGTTTTTACTTCAGTCCACCAGTTGCAGCCGATCAGTTCCGCGCCTTTCTCCAGGATAAACTTCCCGAACAATGGGCAAGATTTTCCTCTCTGCAGCCCAAACCCATATACCTTTTTGGAAAACCGGGCCACTCCGGCAACCGCTCCGATATGACGAATATGAAAATCTGATTCTCTCGATTTGGGACAAAATAACCCTGCGGGCCAGCCATAATCAAAAAAGATAAAAAAAAGGGCGGAGCCCATGGCCCACCCTTTTTTGACACTTTTTTAATACTATAGCGATATTACCCGATCATCACGGGGCAACCCCCATCTCCTTTTCCTTCTCATGCACAGCCAGACGGGTCTTGATGGCCGTATCTGGAATAAGGGACATGGAGTCAATGCCCAACTCAACCAGGAAGGTGGCAAATTCAGGGAAGTCAGACGGGCCCTGACCACAGATACCAATCTTTCTCCCGCGCCTCTTGGCGGTCTTGATCACCATCCGAATCATCTCTTTTACCGATTCGTCACGCTCGTCGGCAATACCGGCAATAAGGCCGGAATCACGGTCAAGTCCGTAGGTCAGCTGGGTCAGGTCATTGGAACCGATGGAAAAGCCGTCAAAGATATCGGCAAAGGCATCAGCGGAAATAACGTTTGACGGTATCTCGCACATGACATAGAGTTCCAGGCCGTTTTCGCCCTGGACCAGACCACAGTCACGCATAACCTCAATCACCTTTTTCCCCTCCTCCGGCGTCCGGCAGAAGGGAACCATCAATTTGATATTGGTCAGCCCCATGTCATTACGCGCCTTGAGAAGACCCTGGCATTCCAGTTCAAAGGCGGGCCGATACTTGGGATCATAATAACGGGAAGCGCCGCGCCAGCCGATCATGGGGTTTTCCTCTTCCGGTTCATACAGGGTACCGCCGAGCAGGTTGGCGTACTCGTTACTCTTGAAATCGGAAAGACGAACAATAACGTCCTTGGGATAAAAACCGGCGGCTATGCGGCCAACGCCTTCGGCGACCTTGTCGATGAAAAACTGCTTTTTGTCCGCATAGGCACCGGTACGGGCGTCGATCTCGGCGGCAACGGCCTGTTCTTCCGGATCACTGGAATTTTTCAACTCTTCGTAATTATATAGGGCCAACGGATGAATACCGATATGGGAGTTGATGATAAACTCCTCGCGGGCAAGGCCAACTCCGTCATTGGGGATCTGGCACTCGGTAAAGGCCTTTTCCGGGATGGCCAGGTTCATCATAATCTTGGTTTTTGTCTTGGGCAGGTTACCAAGATCGAGCCGTTCGACTTCAAACTTCAGCAATCCCTCATAGACATAACCGGTCTCGCCCTCGGCCGAAGACACCGTGACCTCCTGACCGGTCGTGATTTTTTCGGTCCCGTCCACGGTACCGATAACACAGGGTATACCAAGCTCACGGGAGATAATGGCCGCATGACAGGTCCGACCGCCCCGGTTAGTAACAATGGCGGCGGCGATTTTCATGATCGGCTCCCAGTCGGGGTCTGTCATGTCCGTCACCAGCACCTCGCCTTTCCGGAATGTACCGATATCCTTGGCATCGGCTATGCAATGGGCCACACCCTGACCTATTTTGGTGCCGACAGCCAGACCTTCCACCAGGACCTTGCCCTTTTCCTGCAGCTTATAGGTCTCCATGGCGCCCTTGTTGGCCTGGGAATGCACGGTCTCGGGCCGGGCCTGAACAATAAAGAGATTTCCGGTCCCCACCTCTTTACCGTCACCATCCTTGGCCCACTCAATGTCCATGCCCTTGCCGTAATGGTCCTCGATTATGCAGGCCCATCTGGCAAGCTGCAGGATCTCGTCATCGCTGATGACATAGGACTGCCGTTCCTCAGGCGTGGTTTCAACATTCTTGACCGGCTCCTCGGATGAGGGATCATCATCATAGACCATCTTGATCTCCTTGGAGCCCACCTTCTTGCCGACAATCGGCCGTTTACCCTCTTTGAGGGTTGGTTTGAACACATAATACTCATCCGGGTTGACCGCTCCCTGGACCACATTCTCTCCAAGCCCCCAGGCGCCGGTAATAAAAACCGCATCCTCAAATCCGGACTCGGTGTCTATGGAAAACATAACCCCGGAACAGGCAGAATCGGAACGAACCATCTTCTGGATGGTGATGGAGAGATAGACGTCAAACTGGCCAAAACCCTGATGCTGGCGATAGGAAATGGCCCGATTGGTGAACAGGGAGGCAAAACATTTGCGACAGTTTTCTATGATATTGTCATAGCCGTGAATATTGAGATAGGTCTCCTGCTGACCGGCAAACGAGGCATCAGGCAAATCCTCCGCCGTGGCCGATGAGCGGACAGCGACATCAACATCCTTGCCGTACTCGTCCTCCATCTTTTTATAGGCCTCGATAATGGCATCACGCAGCTCATCGGGAAACTCGGCATTCCGGATAATTTCCCGGCATTTTTCCCCCCTTTCCGCCAGGTTCTCCATGTCTTCAATGTCAAGGTCGGCAAGCACGTCCCGAATCTGCTGTTCAACCCCGGCCTCTTTCAACAGATACCGATAGGCATAGGCGGTAACGGCAAAACCATGGGGAACTGCAACACCTTTAGCGGTAAGATGCTGATACATTTCACCAAGGGAAGCATTTTTCCCACCCACCAACGGCACATCTTCAATACCGATTTCATCAAACCAGAGAATAAACTTCTCATCGTGCGCTTGTCCCATGTTTCTCTCCCTTGCTGGTATCAAATTTGGTCATACTCCCGGAAATACGCCTGCTGTTGCCAATGACATCCGGGATCAGAGGTAAAATCCACATTAGCTGTGCCCTACTCCTGAATTCCTGTCATAAAAAAAAACAAAAAAATTTCATAAAGAAAAGCTCGTTATTTTAATCGATTGTCTCGTTCTCTTGCGCATGCAACATAATTGTTGCACATCCTGTAGGGGCGAATTTATTCGCCTTGGGAAAGCGTTAAATTTAGTTGGCATGCCTTTCCCAAGGCGAATAAATTCGCCCCTACAGGA
>JALVAI010000383.1 GCA_027011235.1 Desulfobulbaceae bacterium | reverse complement strand
CTCAGAGATACAGTTCTTCCCGGACAAGGGGCCAGTCGTGTCTTCTTCCCTTGGAATAGAGCATCTGGAAGACATGCATGGGATTGTAGCGAAATCCCATCTGACAGCCATAGAGATAAAAGAGCCACATCCGCTGCTGCCGCCCATCCATGTACTTTGCGATCCGGTCGATATTTTCCTCAAACCGGGCCGCCCAGTGGCCCAGGGTCCGGTCATAATGTTGGCGCAGGTTTTCCACATCGACCAGGTCAAAACCTTTTTTCTGCGCCTTGCCTGCCAGTTCACCCAAAGAGGGCAGATAGGTTCCGGGAAAGATATATTTGACAATCCAGGGGTCCATTGCCACCTTTCTGGTGCGGCCGATGGTATGCAGCAGGAAAATACCCCTGTCTTTCAGGAGCCGGGCCGCGGTCTTGAAAAAGGTCTCCATGTTTTCCTGACCAACATGTTCAAACATGCCGATGGACAGGATCCGGTCAAAGCTGCCAAATTCCTCTTTGGGTATTTCCCGGTAATCCTGGAGCCGAATCTCCGCCTTATCGGCAATACCAGCGTCCTTGATGCGCTGATTGCCAAGCTCATACTGATTTTTTGACAGGGTAAGGCCCACTGCCCGTACGGCGCCGAATGTCTTGATCGCCTCGATCAGGGGGCTGCCCCAGCCGCAGCCAATGTCCAACAATTTCTGTCCCGGCCGCAGACGCAGCTTTTTCAGGGAACGATGGATCTTGTTGACCTGTGCCTCTTCCAGGTCTTCATCTTCACGGGTAAAAAAGGCGCAGGAATAATTCATCCCCTTGTCCAGCCAGATCTTATAAAAATCATTGCCCTTGTCATAGTGGAACTGGACATCCTCCCTGCTCTGGGAAAGGGTTGCCTTTTTCTTGAGCTGCAGCCAGCAGATACGGGCCTTTTGCATCGGTGTCAGCTTATCCCCTGCCTCATGGCGATAGAGCCACTCAAGGGCGTCGCCGAGATGACCGGTAATTTCTATGGCGCCGTCAACATACCCTTCACCAAAACCAAGGGATGGTTCACTGAGGATATTTTCAAAGGTCGTGCTATCCTTGATCAGGATATCGAATTTCGGCCGGCCTTTGCCAAAGATGAGCTGGTCACCGTTCCAGAGGGTTATACTGCCGGTTGTCTCGGTATTTTCCGGAAAGAGATTTCTGAGGATTTTTGCGGCATGCTGTGGTGTCATTTTCTGCTGGACGGCTGTTATATTTTACCTGAGAAATGACATATTCTCCTATTTTTTTAAGCACGGAAAATGGTTCTGTCAAGGGGGATAAATGGAGCAACAAAGCCGCCTTGGTTAAAATTCTATTTCAAAGTGATACACCCCTTCTTGCAGGCTTGACTTGACCTTGTAGCCGGAATGATTGAAAATCGCCTGCATGCGCCGGTTTTCGCGCAGAACTTCGGCGGTAAACCCGGAAATACCGTTGCGCTTGGCAATGGTGATCAGGTGGCGGAACATGAAGCTGCCAAGGCCCTGGTTCTGCCAGCCGTCCCGGATGACAAAGGCGACCTCTGCCTTGTTTGTCTGCTCGTTGAGATAATACCTGCCCACGGCAATGATCTCCTCGCCATGGGCCTCGGGCACGGTGCCGACAATGGCCACATCCCGGCGATGATCAATATAGACAAAATCCTGTATCTGCCGATGGGTAAAACGCTGCTGCCTGCTCATAAAGCGGTAATAAACGGTTTCCTGGGAGAGGTCGTAGAGCAGGTCCCGCATGTGCGGCTCATCGGTGGGC
>JALVAI010000382.1 GCA_027011235.1 Desulfobulbaceae bacterium | reverse complement strand
CTGTCCCTCCGCCAGTTTGTTCCACAAGCAATATTCGAAAACCGTTTGCAGGACTCTGTCGTAACTACGCCCCCAAAAACCCTGTAACGTGCTGATGAGGGCCATGGAATTTTGTTGTAAAAAAACCAGCGTAAGTGGTCAGGGGCACCGCACGGAGTCTCGTTCCTCGCTTACCTCTTCGCACGGTCGCGACTGTCCGCATAGTGGGCTATAGCGACCAGTCGCGCCTGCACGAATCTACGGCACCCCTGACCACTTACAAGTTTAAGGAATATGAAAACAAAAGGTTACAAATCATGTGACCAGTTACAAACCAGCAACCTGATCCGGCGTTGATCAGGCCGGCCTGGTGAAACAGATCCAAAGGCCGATTCCATGTCTACTCCTTGAGTTTAATATACAACTTGCCGTCCCGCACATTGATGGTTTCCACCCCATCGGCAAAGGTCTTCCAGAAACCGGAATCGGTACCGAATTCCCTTACCAAATCAATGTTTTTCAAGCCTCCGAGCCAGGCATTGGGCACCGGAACACCCATGACACTGACGCCGCGCAGTTTGACGATTGGCCGTCGATTGCGATAGGCCAGTTCCGCTCCGGCCCGGACCCGCAAGGTCTTGCCCCCCAGCACGGGAAAATCGGGATCAACGGGAACAAGAATCTTGAGACTGACCAGGTCATCGGCAAGATCAATGGCAACCTTGCGGGCAAGGTCTGTATTTTTGGCCAGCAGGCTGTTGATTTCTCGTTCCGTCAAATTGATTTCCCGGGACGCGCCCTTTTCACTGTAGGCCTCGGGCTTCAAGCTGCCGGACGGCGTCAGTTCCCCGGCCTGCAGCGGTCCACTGTTGACCTGTTCTTTTCTGTTGGCAGAAACCGATTCGGCTGCCGCCGGTTTGTCGGCCAGATTTTCAAACCGTTCCAGTTTCCTTTCCAGTTGCCGCTCCTCCTGCGGGGTTAACACCACAGGCGTAAATGGTTTGGGAAAAAGCCAGGCATGGGCGGCAAAAAGTGTTCCGACAACAGTGACCACCATAACGCCGATGACAATGCCGAAAACCTGAAGACCTGAAAATCCTTTTTTCTCGTTCTGTTGCATAAAATAATCATCCATCGAACAGACAGGATACTCCTAAAGGGTGGTTATTTATAACAGCGATAAGCATCTTGACAATCAGGGATTGACTCTACCGGCAGGGCAATCCCGTTGTCAAATATATTATTTTTTATGAATATTGGTTTTCCCCGTTTTCCGGGCCCATATCTTTGTATATTCAATCCGGGCGGTCGCCGCTTCGCCGGCGTCCCCCTCCCCATAACCGCTATTGATGCCATGATGACGCCCCACCTCCATGCAGGGGATAAGAAAAAAATACGCCAGAGACAACAACGGAAAAACCTTGACCCCTGCAGATGCAGCGGCTACAGTGTTACAAAAATATAAATCGTAACACCAGAACATATCCATGCATATTTCCGAAGGGATTCTCACTCTGCCCATTCTCGCCGAAGGCGGCGTCCTTGCGATTATTGGCACCGCCATTGGTTTGAAACACATCGATACGGACCATATTATTGAAACCTCCCTGCTGTCTTCGGCTTTTTTTGTCGCCTCCCTAGCCCATATTCCCGTGGGACCGGGATCGGTACACCTGGTCCTGAACGGACTGGTCGGCATCATTCTGGGCTGGGCAAGCGTGCCGGCAATAGCAATCGCCCTGTTTCTGCAGGCGCTGCTGTTCGGCTTCGGCGGCCTGACCGTCCTTGGCGTAAACACCGTTATCATGGCCGGTCCCGCCGTGGCGGTCTATTATCTCTTCGGACCAATGATCAGGAAAGGGGGCAGGAGCAGGGTACTCGGCGCCTTTTGCGCCGGTATGGTCGCCATCCTGCTGTCCACCTGTCTGCTGGCCCTGGCCCTGGTGGCAACGGACAGATCATTTCTTGATACCGCCAGGCTGCTTCTTGGCGCCCAAATTCCTCTTATGCTGCTGGAAGGGGTGGTCACAATGTTTGTGGTCTCCTTTCTTGCCAGGGTGCAGCCGGAACTCCTCAACTTTGCCGACCGGGTACATCCATGAACAGCTGCCCCTTTCTCCTGTCAAGCAAACTTTTTTTTCTCCTTATCCTGTGGATATTGATCACTTCCGCACCGGCCCTGGCCCATCACCTGTCCGTTTTTGCCTATGTCAGCGGCGGGGATATTGTGGTACAGGCCTCTTTTGGTCATAATCGACCGGTCAAGGGCGGTGAGGTGAGCGTGAAAACCGGTGCGGGGAAACTCCTCTTTCAGGGAAAGACCGATGGCCGGGGCATGCTTCGTTTTCCCAGGCCGCAACTGCCAAAAAACGGGACAGTGAAAATCACGGTCAGCGGCGGCCCCGGTCATCAGGGAAGCTGGACCATGACCCCGGCTGATCTGGGCAATGGCATGGCCGAAACAGAAGCTCCGGCAGAGCGCAAAAGCGCCATCCAACCGGCAAGTCATTCGTCACCAGCACTTTCAGAAGAGGAGCAGAAATATCTTTCCCGGCTGATCTCGGAAGCCGTGGCCCGGGAAATTGAACCGCTCAAGGCCATGATGGCCCGGCAGATGGAATCCGGCCCGTCCCTGCAAAACATCATCGGCGGCATCGGCTGGCTGGTCGGCCTTGGCGGCCTGGCTGCCGCCTGGGCATCGCGGAAAAAACAAAGATAGGAACCGAGTTATGAAAAAATCATTGTCCACACTGCTGTTGGGATTGATCCTGGCGATGATCCCGGGATCAAACGCCCTGGCCCATTTCGGCATGTTGATTCCCGAAAAAAACATCATTGACCAACACCAGCGAACGGAAAAAATAACCCTTTGCTTTGCTCATCCCTTTTCCGGCATCGGCCTGAACATGGAAAAGCCGACCCGTTTTTTTGTTGATCTGAACGGCAGACAAACTGATCTCACGGACGATCTCCATCCCGTCCAGGTGATGAAGCACCGGGGATGGCAAACGGATTTCCATTTCAGCAGACCCGGTGTCTATATTTTTGCCGTTGAGCCCAAACCCTACTGGGAGCCGGCCGAAGATATATACATCAAACATTATACCAAAACCATTGTTTCCGCCTTTGGCGCCGATCACGGCTGGGGCCGACCCCTTGGCCTGAAAACGGAAATTGTTCCCCTGCTGCGGCCCTATGGTAATTACAGCGGTACGACCATGGTTGGTCAGGTCCTGTTGGACGGGAAACCGGCGATTGATAGCGAAGTAGAAGTGGAACTGTACAACCAGGGCCGTTTTGCCGCCCCGACCGCTGCCCATGAAAGCCAGGTCATCCGTACCGATAAGCGGGGCATCTTCATCTTTACCTGTCCCCAACCGGGATGGTGGGGCTTTGCGGCCCTGCATGATGCGGATTTTACTCTTCCCGGTCCCGACGGTGCAGCCAAAACCGTTGAACTGGGGGCCGTACTCTGGCTGTACCTGGATCCCTGGCAGAGCGTCCCATGATCTCGGAACCCTTTGCCGTAGGCGATTCCCTGCTGCACCGGACAGATCCGGCCGTCAAGATAATCAGCGCCATGGTGCTCGCCCTCAGTATTGCCACCAGTTCCTCTTTCCAGGTTGCCGGGGCCGGGTTGCTTGTTGCCGCCTGCTGCTGCCTTGCGGCCGAATTACCCGTGGCCCCTCTTACACGGCGGCTTGCAGCCGTCAATATATTCACTCTGCTGCTCTGGATCACCCTGCCCCTGACCGGGGGCGGAGAGCAGATGGTCCGGCTCGGTTCTCTGCCGTTAAGCGTTAAGGGAATTGCCTTGGCCGGACTGATTACCCTGAAGGCCAATGCTGTCTATCTGCTGCTGACCGGTCTGCTTGCGACCTCCACCATCGCCGCCATCGGCCACGCCCTCAAGCGGCTGCGCCTGCCCAACAAGCTGACCATCCTCCTGCTGACCACCTACCGCTATCTCGGCAGGATTGAACTGGAATACAAACGGTTGCGCCGCGCGGCCGTTCTGCGCTGTTTTCACGGAACAACCAACCTGCACAGCTACCGCACCTACGGCTACCTGATCGGCATGACCCTGATCCGCAGTTATGAGCGTTCCCGGCGCATCCACCAGGCCATGATCATGCGCGGTTTCAAAGGCACCTTTCCCCTCTTGATCCGGCAGCGCACCAAAAAAAGGGACCTCCTGTTTATGGCATTGTGCGTATGTACTGCCATCCTTTTTTCCCTTTGGACACTTGCTAATCAATGACACCCATGGAAGACAATACCCAGCCTTTGCTTGAATTACGCGGAATCGGTTTTACCTATCCAGGCAGAGAACAACCCGTTTTCACCAACCTTGATTTCCGCTTGCACAGGGAAAAAACAGCGCTGCTCGGGGACAACGGCTCCGGCAAGACGACCCTGCTCCAGATCATGGTCGGTCTGTTGAAACCAACACAGGGGAAGGTGTATTTCCAGGGACAGCCCATGCAAACGGAAAAAGATTTTTTTCCCCTGCGCCGCAAAATCGGCATGCTGTTCCAACACGCCGATGACCAGTTATTCTGCCCCACTGTACTGGAAGACGTGGCATTTGGCCCCTTAAACCTTGGCCGCTCACGGGAAGAGGCCCGGGCCATCAGCCTGGAGACCCTTAACTCCATTGGCCTTGGCGGATATGAAGACCGGATCACCCATCAGCTTTCCGGCGGTGAAAAACGTCTGGTCGCCCTGGCAACGGTCCTGGCCATGCAGCCATCGGCCCTTCTCATGGATGAGCCGACCAATGATCTCGATCAGGACGCCAGATCACGCCTGCTTGATGTTCTGTCCGGACTGGACATGCCCTTTGTCCTGATCTCGCACGACTGGGACTTTCTCGCCCGCCTGTGTACCAACTTTTACAGCCTTGAGCATGGTCATCTCCACAAAAGTGAAACCATCAAGGTCCACCAGCACTGTCATGCCCATCCCCTGGGAGAACAGGGCCATCACCACTCAATGCAGGAGCACCAGCAGCCAGACAATACCCGCACCGCAGAGGGTAAGGGCCACGGCCGTTGAGCCGAGATCCTTGGCAGCGCCGGACAGTTCATGGTGTTCAGATCCTATTCGGTCAATGGCGCACTCGATGGCCGTATTCAATATCTCCACCACAAGAACCATGCAGAGCGAACCGATCAGTACTGCCCGTTCACATCCACTGCCGCCCAAAAAAAGCGCCACCGGAATAGAGAGCAGGCAGAGCATAACCTCCTGCCGGAAGGCCGCTTCATTTCTCCAGATATAGATCAATCCGTTACAGGAACAGGCAGCGGCATTGCGCAGTCGGGTCACGCCGGAGCCGTTGGGTTTTACCTGGCTATTCATATATGATTTTCCCCTGTTTCGATTTTCGTGGATAATTTTTCCCGTGATTTTACTGCCGGTAGTGATGTATAGGTAGCGGATTTAGCCGCCGGAATAAACAAATTATCAGTAAGGTTTTCTTTTTTTGTTGAACTCTCCGCTCCACCAATGGTAAACTCCAACACCATGTGGTAGTTATGCGCATATACACAACGAATTCAACCGGTTGAAAAAAATGGACAGGGAAACCTTTGCAAAGGCCCGGGCAAAGCTCGAACGGACACAAAAAGAACTGGCAATACTGCTTGGCGTTTCCCTGAAGGCTGTGCAGAGCTACGAGCAGGGATGGAGAGCTGTTCCCCTGCATGTGGAACGTCAACTCTACTTTCTCCTGGCCAATCGGAGGGGAGCAAATAAAAAAAAGCGGAAAAACTGCTGGAAGGAAAAAAAATGCCACCTGAAAAAAACATGCCCGGCATGGGAATTTCAGGCCGGACATCTCTGCTGGTTTATCAGTGGCACCCAGTGTGAATGCACTGTCGGCAGGGAGAACTGGAAAGAGAAAATGAAAATCTGCCGAAAATGCAATATCCTCTCCTCGCTTATATAGAACAATAGAACATGGGGTGCCTGTCCGGAATTTATCAAGAGTATAGCCCTCAATCACCCCTTATCTTATCACCCGGACCGTACCACCGATACGGCACATGCTGTGAGGCTCCTGCCTACCCCTCCTTTCCCGATGCGGTCTGCCTGCAAAAAGGGTATATATCATTGTCACAGGCACCTGGATTGCACTTTGACTGAGCATCTATCTTCAAACTTTTCCCTGTAATCAACATGAACGGTGACAGAGTAGGCATTGCCATGAGTGGTGGTGTGGATTCCACGGTTGCCGCCACCCTCCTGCAGGAACAGGGGTACGAGGTGCATGGTTTCTTCATGGAACTTCCTTTGCCAGACCGTGAGCGCCAGGTAGAACGGGTCCGGACAACGGCAGACCGCCTTGCGATCCCGCTTGAGATTGTGGATATGCGCCGGCGGTTTTCCGAGTCCATCATCAACAGTTTTGTGGCCGCATACACCCATGGAGATACCCCCAACCCCTGTGTTGTCTGCAACGCCGCCATTAAATTTGGAGCCCTGTTAACCTGTATGCTGGAGCATGGGATGGACAAGGCGGCCACCGGTCATTATGCCCGTATCGAGAAAAAT
>JALVAI010000381.1 GCA_027011235.1 Desulfobulbaceae bacterium | reverse complement strand
AAACAGCCCCTGCTTCCGCCCCCGGCGCAACAGTTCCTGAACAGCGCCAATGCCCTCTTCTCCGAGCTGTAGAGAAAAATCATTCACATACAGATCAATATGGCTTGCCAGCACCTGATCATCAAGCTCCTGGGCATGTTTTCTGATATACTCCCTGCCCCCATCCGGATGATGCCGAATCCACTGCAGACTTTTTCTGATCCCCTGGTTGACTTCACGCTGCACCCGGGCCGGTAATGATGCACGCGCTGCAATGCAACCAAGCGGAAGGGGAAACCCGGTTTCCTCCTCCCACCAGAGACCCAGGTCCTGCAGACAGAAAAGGCCCTGCTCCCGGTAGGTAAAACGTCCCTCATGAATGATGACGCCGGCGTCAACCGTCCCCTTTTGCACCGCTGCCATTATTTCATCAAAACGCATGACCACGATCCGGCTTACCTCGGGCGCAAACAGCCGCAATAACAGGGCTGCGGTGGTATAGGCGCCGGGGATGGCGATATAACTTTTTTCATCGACCCGCAAGGAGGCATCAGCGCTGATCAGAAGAGGTCCACACCCCCGGCCCAGGGCGGCTCCTGCCGTGAGCATCACATAATCATCCAGCAAGTGGCCAAGGGCGTGAAAAGAGAGTTTGGTCACATCAAGACGCCCCTGCATGGCCCAATCATTGAGCTGCTCCACATCGGCCAGCACCGGTTCCGACAAGGCAATACCCTCAAGGGAAACCAGTCCATGCACCAGGGCGTAAAATATATAGGTATCATTTGGGCAGGGTGAAAAACCAATGGAGAGCGGCGCAGGGTTCAAGGTTTCTGTTCCGGAGTTAAAGGTTCAGAGGTTTTGAGTTTTTATCCGAAGATAAGGTTACGTATGTTTTTAGCATAACCTGTTGATTTTCGTGGTTTGTTATGCCATCAAGGCATGCTGGTTTATCAGATGTTCGGCGACAAGGGCGGCCGTTGCCCCCGCCTTTGTGCAGGCCTGCTTCAATCGCCAGCGGCCGGTATCGCGGTCCTCGACAAAATTGCTTATACAGCGGATTTCCAGACATGGCAGCAAAAAGGCGTCACAGACCCGGGCCACGGCCGCGCCTTCCATGTTTTCACACAGACCGTCAAACTGATCGGCCAGCATGTCCCCCCTTTTCCGGGTGCCCGAAACGCAACTGACAGTAAGAAATCTCCCCTGCTGAAACTCTATTTTTTCCCTTGCCAGCAGGGTTGCGGCATCCTGCAGCAGTTTCCGGTCCATGGAAAAACGATTGCGAACGCCAAGCTCAGGCGCCGTAAAATGGTCAACTCTATCCTGGTAACACACTCCAAGATCGGCAAAAATCTCCTCTTCAGCCAGGCAGATATCCAGCATATCAGCACCCCTGCCTCCGGAGCGGAGGTAGGCGCCGGCGATCCCGAAATGGAGAACTGCCCGCAGACCACTCCTTCCCCGTTCCAGACGGGAAGTCAAGGAAAATGCTGTTTCCATCGGCCCAATACCGGAAATCAATGGTTCCCAGGACAGGGAACCGGCAACAGCCTTCCGGAAGGCCCGCATTTCCATTTCTGTGGCGGCGACGACAAGAAACACGATAAATCAATGAATAAAAAACATGCCCGTATGGCAATGGGTATATTACTGCAGTCGGGCAACATATATATGGTGATTAACTCGTAAAAAATCCAGACAATGCTTAAAGATGGCTAAGTAAAAACACAGATATACAAGGAGTAGTGTTCTGTGGCGGGTCTTGATTATACATGTAGTATGTTGAGAGTCG
>JALVAI010000380.1 GCA_027011235.1 Desulfobulbaceae bacterium | reverse complement strand
AGACCGGCGCCGTCAGGATTATTTTGAGGCACCTTCCATGCCCGCAAGGAGCTTGGGCAGGTTCCAGATCTGCTCATCGGTTGCCGTCTCGCCCTTTTTCAGAAAAACCGAACCGTCCTGAAAGTTCAGCGGACCGGTAAACAGGTTGATGGAACCATCGGCCAGTCCGTGTTGAAAGGCTGCCAGGGCCACCCTCTGGTCTTTACCCAGTGCCCGGCCTTCGATAAAGCCGATGCTGGAAGTTTCCGGATTGTTGATGTCCTTCCAGTCCGGACCAAGCCAGACAAACTGTTTTTTCCATTTGCCGTCCCTGGCCTCTGTTATGAACTGTTTGTAGCCGGGGAGCCAGTTGAAGTAAGGGACACCGAGGCAGGCGTCCGGCGCTTCATCGCAGGCATCTTTAAAGTCATAGGGGATGGCCCATACGTCCTTGCCGGCCTTGTGTCGCTGTCCTGCCACCACCAGGGCCTCGGTTGTATCAATCCCCGAAATGACCACATCATATCCGGAGTCCAGAAGTTGTTTGGTGACCAGGGTCGGGTCCGAGGTTACACCAGGAATGTTGAACCAGAAACCGATCCAGTTGACCTTGAATTTCAGATCAGCGGCCGGTTTTTTCAGGACTTTTGTCCAGGCATATTTTGCCCCGAGGAACGCGGAGGCGGTCAACCGGCGTGTTTCCGCGTTGATCAAAGGCCCCAGGTAGGCAATCTTGCCGGTTTTGGTGGTCATGGCAGCGGCAAAACCGGCCATCATCTTGCCGTATTCCATCCGCCCCATCAGGTTGGACAGGTTGTTGCCGGTCTTGCCGTGCAGGGCATCATCGCCGGAAATATGGAGGAAATAGATGTCGGGATGCATCATGGCCGCTTCCCGCATGCCGTCTTTCATGTCATCGGAGTTTCCGATAATCAGTCTGGCGCCCTTGGACACCAGGTCATCGACAAGCATGGGGATGGTGATGCCCGGACGGTCGGCGGGATTGACCTTGTCGATGTAGAGCATCCTGGTATGGGCGACCTCTTTTTCGATTTTTTTAGCAGCCTCGAAATGGGCCTGGCTCCAGCCGTGGTCATTGGCGGGCCCGACCATCAGCAGGCCAAAGGTAAAGGTTTTTCCCGCTGCCCGGGCAGTGCCATGCGCGGCAACACAACACAGGGCCGCTATCAGGATGCCGATAATAGTTGCCTTTTTCATCATTTCCCTCCTCCTTCTTCGGTAATGAAATCTTTGATTTTTTCGTACAGAGACTGGGGGATATCGGCTGCAAACATGAATGCCTCAGCTTCATCGCCGGTGATCTGTTCCTTTACCTCCATGGGCAGTGAGCGCAGAAACGCAACCCGGTCGGGATCGGGCTTTCTTGTAGTTTTGTCGGTATCACTCATGGGGAAATCTCCTGGTTGTTTGTGTGAGCGGTGTTGCATCTGCAGCACCTGAACCAGACAAAGAGAATTTTTTGTACGTCGCCTCTGCCTGATCCGTATCCGGCTTTTCTGCCCGTTGTCTCCGGCAGCAGGTACCATACATAGATGGGAGCAGGAGAGGCAATATTTTTTTCACAGAGATCGGTATTTTTCCCTCCCCGGGCACAATGGGCGAAAAAAGATTTTTTTATTGCATCATTGTCTGGTATACTGATCATTTGGTCAAAATATCGTCGAACAGGGGGCAGTGAAAAGAGCAGGCAAAGTGCAGCGTGCAGCGGCCGGTCACCAGCAGGTAACCCAGCCTTTTGATCCTGAAGAATATGCAAAACCTGTAGAGCCGTGCAGGAC
>JALVAI010000379.1 GCA_027011235.1 Desulfobulbaceae bacterium | reverse complement strand
AAATCGCTCCAATCCGCACCCTGACACAGGACCCCAACCTGGTCAGCCTCTATATTACCCAGTATATCATCGAAGACCTCATCGAGCATCCGGCCATCCAGGACGTGTTCGGAGACGACCTGGATGTCTACAGGGCCGTGGATTCGGTCCTCACCCGGATACGGCCGAAATAACCGGCAAGGACGTAACAGGGTTTATAACTCCATGGTTGTCCCTTCTCCGGATCATTCCTTCCCGAGCTTGGTTTTTGCCAATGATAGAGGAGAGATACTTGACTATGACGGCCTGGAGATGGCCGGCGCCAGTGCGGACGATTTTCGCCGGCCCCTTCGGCAGGACCTGATAGAACTGCCCGCCGGCTCGGAACTCTTTGTCCTTCCAGGACGTTTACCGGTCGGTATTGAACCGGACACCGGAGAACCGGCACTGCTTGAAACCAATCCCTATGCGCCCGGAGAACCGATCCAGGCGGTGGCTGCCTTTATGGCCCCGGCCCATACCGCCATCTTTACAGCGGCCTATCAGAAAAAAAATACCAAGGCCCCGCTCCTGCCCCTCTTTGCCTATACCGCCGTGGGATGGCTGGATGGAAAATTTTATGTGGCCGCCTTCAGATCGGATGCGGACATCAGGCAGGACCCCCTCGGCTTTGACCAGGAGCGGATCAACAAACGGACCGCCGACCAGTTAAGCAGGCATCCGAAAAACAGACTTATCCAGCACCTGGGAAAATGCTGCCTGACCTATGGCTGCCCGGCTGCGCGTAATTACTTTCTCGGCCGTTGGGAGGCGCCCCTGCCCTGCTCGCCGATCTGCAACGCCGCCTGTATCGGCTGTATTTCCCTGCAACCATCCGGCTGCTGCCCTTCCACCCAGGACCGTATTCAGTTTGTCCCCACAGCTGCTGAAATTGCCCAAACCGCTATCCCACACCTTGAGACCGCCCCTGATCCGGTTGTCAGTTTCGGGCAGGGATGCGAGGGCGAACCACTTTTGCAGGCAAAAACCATCAGACGGGCCATCCGCCGTATCCGGGAAAAAACCGACCAGGGCACCATCAACCTCAACACCAACGGTAGCCTTCCCATGGAAGTGCGCAAGTTGGCGGCCGCCGGCCTGGATTCCATCCGCATCTCCATGAACAGCGCCCGCACCCGTTACCACAAACGCTATTACCGCCCCAGGGGCTTTGAGCTTGCCGACGTCTGTGACTCCATTACCATCATGAAAGAACATGGACGCCACGTTTCCCTCAACTATTTCATTTTGCCGGGATTTACCGATGATCCGGAGGAGTTCAATGCCCTTTGCCGGCTCGTTGCCCGCTACCAGCCTGACCTGATCCAGTTGCGCAACCTGAACATGGATCCGGAATATTATCTGGAATCCATCGAATTTTCCGCCACCGGCAGGCCCATGGGCATGCGAAACTGGCTGGCAGCGCTGCAGACAAAATTTCCAAGATTGCGTTTTGGCTACTTCAATCCACCGCTTCGCTGACCGACTTTCCCATAAGCGCTTTTTCCACCTCTTCCACATCGACATCCTTGAATTTTTCCGCATCCGAGCGTGAGAAAAATTCACAGGCCCGTTGCCAGGCCAAAAGCAGGCTCGAACTTTTCTGCACCGCCATGGCCAGATGATGGCCAAAGGCATAGTTAAGGGCAAAATAATGAGTGAACTCCTTTAGCCTGCCAAGCCGACGTTCGGGCCGAAACCGTGCCAGTCCCAGGGCAAAACGGCTGTAAATCCAGGGGAGATTGATTTGGCATTCGTCAACGGAAATCCCATATATCTCCCTGGCAATTTGCGCAAACAGCCACGGTTTCTGCGGCGCCGCCCGACCTATCATCAAGCCGTCGGCACCGCTCTGTTCCAGGCAGCGGGCCGCATCCTCCACCGAAAAAATGCCGCCATTGGCAATCACTGGAATATCCAGCCACCCCTTGACCCTGCCCACCCATTGCCAACGCGGTTTACGACAGAACGACTCACCACGCAGACGGGCATGGACTGTCACCAGATCAATGCCCTCCTCCTGCAGCATCAGACAAAAATCGCGCAGAGATGGTTCGTCAAGGCGTTGGCCAAGACGAATTTTTGCGGTCAGTGGCAGGTCGGTCAGGCTGCGGGCGGTCCGGATAATCAAGCGCACCTTTTCCGGATTGTCCGCCAAGGAACTGCCTCCGCCCGCTTTACGCACCTTTGGCGCCGGACAACCGAGGTTCAGATCAACAACATCTGCCGACAACCGGTGCAGCGCTGTTATGGCCGGGGCTATCTCCCTGGTATCAGTGACCAGCAGCTGATAGGCCAGAGGGGCTTCCCGTGCTGTTCTGACAAGATAGGGAGATACGCGTGGACTTTCCACCGGTAGTTTCCGGGCGGACAGCATTTCCGTTGACAACATGCCCACCCCGCCAAAATCAAGCAAAAGGGTGCGCAGGGCCGAGTGGGTCAGGCCGGCCATTGGCGCAAGCAGGAGCGGCACAGCCAGTTTTTTATCCTTTATCTTCAGCATATTTGATCTTTACTATGATCCAGAATGAATCATTATTCATTTTTCTTGACATCCTTGAAAAACAATGGTTAATCCGTTTGAGAATTATTCTTCAATAACTTTTTCCCATTGAATTGCAAGACAAAACGAGAAATGATTATGAACGCACCAACCCCGATGATTCGCCTGACCACCCAGCGTCAGATCATCCTTGAAGAACTGTCCAAGGTCAAAACCCATCCAACAGCCGGTGAAGTCTATGACATGGTCCGCAAACGGTTGCCCAGGATCGGTTTGGGCACGGTCTATCGCAACCTTGAACTGATGGCTGAAAACGGGATGATTGCAAAACTCGAAGTCGGTGGAACGCAGAAACGATTTGACGCAACCACAGACCCCCATTACCATATCCGCTGTTCCTGCTGCGGCAGGGTCGACGATATTGACATTCCGGTTATGGATTCGCTTGTTGATGCGGCGGCCGAGGGTTCCTCCTACCAGATCATTGGCCACCACATCGAATTTACCGGCATCTGTTCCCAGTGCCGGCAAGAGGACAATATCACTGCCGTGCAATAACCGCCCCGGCCCTGATGGAGACCGTGGCTTATCTTTACCCGGATGGCAACGGAAAGCACGGCGGATACACAAATCAAAAAGAAAAAGGCGTCTGCACCAAATCGGCAGACGCCTTTTTCACTTTTATCTGTACTCAAGGTATTGATCAGAAAATCACCCGGCAAATCCGACGTTTTCCCACCTGCAGCAGGGCCGATCCCCGTACGGGAATTTCCGTATTGATGTCGGTTACTTTTGTTCCATCGACGCTGACGGCATTCTGAGTAATCATCCGCCGTCCATCCGAGGTCGACTTCACCAGTTCCGCCTGGACCAGCAGTCTGGGAAGCCAGATGGCCGCATCATCCACCTCGATTTTCTTTTCCGGAATTTCATCAGGCAGTTCATTCTTTGTAAACACCTGTTCAAAATTACGCTCGGCCGCATCGGCCGCATCACCGTCGTGGAACCGGGTGACCAGCTCCCTGGCCAGACGCACCTTGACCGCCTTGGGATGAATGGCTCCGGCCTTCATCTCCTCTTGCAAGCGGACGATTTCATCCATGGAAAGATCACTGAGCAATTCGTAATAGCGAAACATCAAATCATCGCTGATGGACATGATTTTTCCAAAAATATCATCGGCTGATTCCGAGATGCCGATATAATTGCCCAGGGATTTACTCATCTTGTTTACCCCGTCAAGTCCCTCGAGAAGGGGCATGGTCAACACGACCTGGGGCTCCTGGTTACGTCCTTTCTGCAGGTCCCGGCCCATGAGCAGATTAAAGAGCTGGTCCGTGCCGCCGATCTCCACATCGGCCTCCAGGGCCACCGAATCATAGCCCTGGATCAGGGGATAGAGAAATTCATGGATGGAAATCGGCCGATTGGATTCAAATCGCTTTTTGAAATCATCCCGTTCAAGCATCCTGGCAACAGTCAGCCTGGAGGCCAGTCTGATCATTTCATAGGAGCTCAACTCACCAAGCCAGGTCGAATTAAAGGCCACCCTGGTCTTCTCCGGATCAAGGATTTTAAACACCTGTTCCTTATAGGTCTCGGCATTACGTTCCACATCCTCCCTGGTCAGCGGCGGCCTGGTGTCCGATTTGCCGGTGGGATCTCCGATCAAACCCGTGAAATCACCGATCAAAAAGACAATCTGATGCCCGAGCTGCTGAAAATGGCGCAGCTTCTGCAATAAAACCGTATGCCCGAGATGCAGATCAGGGGCAGTCGGATCAAAACCGGCCTTGATAATCATGGGCTTGCCGGTCTCCACGGAACGGGTTAATTTTTTGACCAGTTCCTCACGGGAAATCAAATCAACAGAGCCCCGCTCGATCAGGGCCGCCTGTTCCTCCACACTTTTCATTCAGCACTCCTGCCTATTGTGTATCACAAATTGAGCGTTTCACTCAACTTAAGGGTAAATATTCCACACCTATTTGGCATACTCAACCGCACGGGTTTCCCGAATAACGGTTATCCGTATCTGACCCGGATAGGTGAGCTGCGCTTCAACAGCCTTGGCGATATCATGGCTGAGCAGGGTTGCCTCGTCATCATGGACCTTCTGACTGTCGACAATGATCCGCAAATCCCGTCCGGCCTGAATGGCATATGATTTTTCAACCCCGTCAAAACTGTTGGCTATGTTTTCAAGGTCCTCAAGCCGCTTGACATAACTCTGCAGCATCTCCTTTCTTGCTCCGGGCCTTGCCCCGGAAAGGGCGTCTGCCGACTGGACAAGAATATCGAGAACACTTTTGGGCGGCTGGTCTTCATGGTGGGCGCCGATTGCATAGACAATGTCATCGGCCTCACCATATTTTCTGGCAAGATCACGGCCGATAATGGCATGCGATCCCTCTACCTCATGGTCCACGGCCTTGCCTATGTCATGCAGCAGGCCGGCCCGTTTGGCCTTTTTCACATCCAGACCAAGCTCAGCCGCCATAACTCCGCAGAGGAAGGCCACTTCCAGGGAATGCTGGAGAATATTCTGTCCATAACTGGTGCGATACTTCAACCGTCCGATCAGGGCAACAAGATCGACATGCATCCCATGGGCGCCGACATCAAAGGTGGCCTGCTCCCCGGCCTCACGGATTTCCACCTCCAGCTCTTCCGTCACCTTGGCTACCACCTCTTCCACCCGCGCCGGATGAATGCGGCCATCGGAAATCAGCTGGGTGAGCGCCAGCCGGGCCACCTCTCTGCGCACCGGATTGAATCCGGACAGGATAACTGCCTCTGGTGTGTCATCGATGATAATATCAATGCCGGTGGCCGCTTCAATGGCACGAATATTCCGTCCTTCCCGGCCAATAATGCGGCCTTTCATCTCATCGTTGGGCAGGGGCACCATGGAAACCGTTTTATCGGCAACATAATCACCGGCATAACGGGCAATGGCCAGGGCAAGAATATTCTTTCCCTTGCGGTCGGCGGCTATTTTCATCTCGTTTTCGATACGGCTCAACTGCTTGGCCGCATCCATGCGGGCCTCACTTTCAATGGAGGCCATGAGTTCCTTTTTGGCCTCTTCCCGTCCGATACCCGCTATTTTTTCGAGCTTGTACCGCTCCTGGTCAATCAACTCATCAAGCTCCCGTGATTTCCGCTCAATCTGTTTTTCTTTTTTCAGGAGTTCAGCCTCATCTTCACGCAATTTATTTGCCCTTTTATCCAGGGCCGTAAAGTCCGCCTGCAGTTCATCAAGCTTACGGTCCAGACGCCGCTGTTCCTCCTTGAGCTCACGACGGCACTGTTTGGCCTCCCTGTCAGCCTCCAGTTTAATCTGATAGGCCTCCTCCTTGACCTGCAGCAACGTCTCTTTTTTTATCTTTTCGGCTTCCTGGATGGCATTTTCAACAATCTGCCGCCTCTGTGCCTCCACGTTTGCCTGATTCTCCTCAACCAGTTTTTTCCTCAGAAAAAAACCAATTACCGTTCCTGCAACCAGGAACAAAAGGAGTAGAAGTATTGTCATGGCACCCATATCGTTCATCACCCATGTATGTTATGCAGGAAGTACGAAAAATTTGATAACCCTGCGAAGATAAACAGAGAAAACAGGCAGGACCGGATGGATCACAACAGGAGGCTATTTCCCGGCGTCAGAACCACGAAAAAAAAATCGTTGTCCAATTGCTCCGGAATTCTGTTTCATCCCCATAATGTGCCGAGGAACCATATTGTCAACATGGAACCATTTTCGCAATCAAGGAGCCGAAACAAAAAACTAACGGAATAACCAGTAGTTATTCCTGGACAACACCATGGCCGGAAAAGGAGAATAGAGGGGCAATCATCCCCGATCAGGAGTAAAGAGAGTATGAAACAACAATTTTCAGCAGACCGGGCCGAACCGACAGCTGGCCCGCCATTGCCCGCTGTTTACAACCGGGCTGTCTGCAAGAAAAACAAGTATTGATATATAATAAACCTGATCGCATCAGTATTCCCATTTTTCCACCGGGCCTGCGCCCTGCCTGTTCACTCACAGACGTAACCCCATGTTAACAGGTTGGTCCGTCTGTATGACAAGGGCGAAATAATCGCCCAATTATTTATAATAAAATCCCCGCCCTGCCGTGTTAATGAAATGATTAAACCTAAATACATTAGGTGGGCAATGCCAATGCCGCTTCCTGGAAATCAGTAAAGATTTCCATTCCATCGACATTTCCGGCTGCCCTAATCATGAGAGTTGGCTCAATACCTCATTAATCACCAACAGCGCAGGGAATTGGTTCGTATCCGAGCGTCCGGATTTTCCGGTTTAGTTAAAAAAAATCCAGATGCTATAAAAATGTTCCATCAACACGTCTATCCCATTGACAAAAAAAGAAAATATCTACACACCCGGTTTTAGGCCTTCACGAAACTCTTACGAATGCCTTGAAAAATTAGAATTTTCGTTCGAAGTCAGCTAAGCGTACACTCCGAGGAACAGGAAAATTACAAAACGCAGTATATTAGATATATGTGAGCATTTTTCATTTTCTGTGACGCAGAGATCAAGCGGCAATTTTTCAAGGTGGCCTTAAATCGGGTACAATACCGAAGCGTTATTTCTTTCCTCTGATTTCAGCTTCAGCATAACAAATGTTTCATTGAAACAAAAATGATATTTATCAGCGCAAAGCGATTTGCTGTCTCGGCTGTCAATCTATTTCAGACATTTTATCAATCAATCCATCAATGGAACGACCCTGCCGGTTGCGGTATTCCTCAAACTCGCGCTTCAACCTGACGTACCTGTCCGCTATCCGGAGACACCCGAGAACCAGCAATTTGCTGGAAGGGACTGTTGAGGTATAGGTACCATCCGATCCTTCAAGCTCATTGCGCAGGATCCGGACCACCTCTTCGACCTCACTTTCCGGCGCATCACTGTAAAAGGTAAACTCTTGTCCAAAAAGAGAAAAACGGACCAGACGCTCTTCCATTACACTAAAAAACCGTCAAGGGTTTCACAGGGACTCGGAATCTCCTTCAAACAGGGAAGCCTGCACTCCACCCTGCTCCTGATTGTCTGTATTTTCCGCTCCAAAGCCTTCCTGCTCCGCCTCCCACTGCTCTATCCGTCCAATAAGACCGGAGACCCGTTCACCAACAACGGCACGTTCATTGGACAGCTCATCCAGCCGGTTTTTCAATTCAGCGCACTCGGTATCCCGCTCCTGCAGGGTCGCCTGCAGGGCATGAAATTCTTCCTTCAACTCATGGTACTTGGTGAGCAACTTATCAACAAACTGTTCCAGTCTGGCCAATTCAGCATTATTTTCCATACATTCCTCCCTACCGACGGTCATTCACACAGGAGTGATAACCAGTTGAAATCAATATAAACAAATATGTACTATACAAACCATCCTCGACCAGCGCAAGGCTTTTAGCCGAATCAATAGCGGCTATATCTCCAGTCAGCGGGCCGGCCATCATGATACGGCAGATAGCCATGAAAAACGCGCGGATCATCATCGAAAACCAGGGGCAGAAAATACCGATCTCCCTCCCACATGGGCAACATATCCAGTTTTTCCAGTGGATGCCAGGCGAGATCACCCTCTGAATTTTTCGTATACGGTGTTCCGGAAAAACGGGTAATCAGGAAGATAAAGCCGAACCAATCTTCACCGTCCCGGCCAAATCCCTGCCAGTTGATCGTACCGCGCAGGGTCATATCAACGCAAACCAGGCCCGATTCTTCGGCAATTTCACGACGCATGCACTCGGCAACATCTTCACCTGGCTCCATCTTGCCGCCCAGGCCATTATATTTGCCCAGGTGCTGGTCTCCTGTTCTGGCTGTCCGGTGGACCAGCAAAACATGTTTTTTATCCGGAGACAGGATATACCCAAGGGTTCCCAGTACTGGCGTATACATAAACATCGACCTGTTTCATTTTCCAGACGGCACAAGGCCAATTCTGGAACGTGTGAAAAATAGCATTGGCAACGTGAAAACTTCCTTCTCCTTCTCCCCGGCTATATGCTACTATATAAAAAGTCGAGTGGTTTCAAGACAGCCACCAACATTTCCGCGTCCAATCCCTGCAAATCAGGCAAACGAATAATGGTGCAAAGATCGCCTCAAATCATAGCTTTTTTTTTCAGGCTCTTCACCCTCTTTTTCTGGTTATCCCTTCTTTTTCCCCCAACACCGGCCCTTGCCGGCACGGGTTCCCGTTTCCCGCTCTACACCGTGATTGTTCCCAATGTCCGCTTTTGGGAAAAGGTCTATGGCACCTACACCAGCAGACAGGGAATCCTCCATGACAAGAACGATCTCTCTATTATTTACGGGGTTGTTGACCTGGTTGACTGGAACACGCCGGCAGCGGCTCGGATAAACAAAAACCTGATAAAACTTGCCCGCCGCCGGTACAAGGCCATCCTGACGGATCTGGGGCATGGCAAACGCCCCCGAACCAGGGAAGAAAAACGTATTGCCGCCCTGTTCGCCCATAAAAGGCATAACAGATTTTTAAAGGCCAGGGACAACATCCGTCTGCAAATCGGTCAAAAGGACAGTTTCCGCAAGGGTGTCATTCGCTCTGGGGCCTACATGCGCACAATAAAGAGTATTTTTCGTTCCTACGGGCTTCCCCTTGAACTGGCGTATCTTCCCCATGTCGAATCGTCCTTTAATCCAAAGGCCCATTCCAAAGCCGGAGCGGTCGGTCTCTGGCAGTTTACCCGCATTACCGGCAAAGATTTCATGACCATCAACGATGTCCTCGATGAACGGTATGATCCGGTACTCTCCAGCAGGGCGGCGGCAAAACTGCTGAAAAAAAATTATGAACAGTTGGGAAGCTGGCCCCTGGCCCTTACTGCTTACAACTATGGCCGTCCCGGCATGGTACGGGCCCTGAACCAGAGAAAAACATATACCAATATCTTCAAAAACCACCATACGGGTCTGTTTAAATTCGCGGCCCGTAATTTTTACTCCGAATTCCTGGCCGCCTTTCACACCGCCCGAAGGATGGAAAAGGACCGCTCCATCATCAGAAACCGTCCGGCGGCAACCTTTACCATCCGCATGAAGGGCTATGCTGATTTTGACCGTATCCGTCGTTTTTTTAAAATTTCAGCCACAGACCTGGCCCGACTCAATCCTGCATTGCAGCATCCGGTACTCGTCGGCAAAAAATATATCCCAAAAGGGTATCACCTCCGTTTACCGGCGACGCCGTCCATCAGGCGGCGGGCAAAAAAACTTGGATCACGTTTTTTTCATGCCCGCCAGATTCGTGATCGGGTTTATATCGTCCGCAGGGGTGACACCATCAGCTCCATCGGCAAAAAATTTGGTGTTTCAAGCCATAACCTTATTCGTGCCAACCATTTAAACAGCCGGGGAGTTATCCATATCGGCCAGAGGCTGCGGCTGCCTCCACGGCGGGCAGGCAGACACAAGGACACCATTGTCATCCTGAAGGACAGGGCCAAGTATAAACCCTAAGAGACACGGAATATATCACATATTCCGATACCAAATTTGACTCCGATGTCAAAGCGTGGAAAAATATGTATATTTGAATTGGCAAACCATTCTGACAACGACAAAGCCCTATCAAGACAAGCGGACAGGAGTGTTCTTTTTTCTGAATAGTATTCTCTGCCCCCGGAACCTGACAACCAAGGAGAAAGTCATGGACATATCAAAAACCATTGCCGAATTAAAAAAACGCCCGGATTTCACCGATAATGTCGGTATGATCCTCATCCACAACGGCACCGTGCGAAACTGGTCGCGTAAGGACCGCAGCAGGGTAACCGCCCTGGAGACAACGGTCGACGAACAACATGTTGAACAGCTGCGCCGGGAATACAAACAAAAACCCGGCATCTATGAAATTATCATTGAAACACATTCCGGCAGATTCCTCCCCGGCGATGACCTGCTCTTTATCATCGTTGCCGGCGACCTGCGGGAACATATCAAACCGGTGCTGGCCGAGCTTCTCGACCGGGTCAAAGCTGAAGCCATCAGCAAAAAAGAGGTTACCATCCAATAAACCAGGACAGACCAACAGCACAACAACTAAAGAAAATCAACATGTTACACTAAAAACACGTGTAATCCTGTTTTCCAGCAAAAATACCCTTCTCACCAGCCCAGGGGGAGGAAATAATACATGACCACCGCTGCCCGACTGATAAAAAAATACCAGCGGGGCAACACCCTGCCCCATATCGTTGCCCGACTCGCCCAGCTGATCAATGATGACAACTCCACCCTGCGTGATTTCGAAGAGATCATCAGTCTGGATCCGGCTCTGGTGGGACGCCTCCTGACGCTTGTCAACTCCTCCTATTACGGTCTGGTCCATAAAGTGGATTCCGTTTCCCGCGCCATTGCCCTGCTTGGGATGAAAAATCTCCACAACATAGCGGTCACCGATGCCCTGAAGGGAATGTTCACAACCGGGAAAGGTGATGATGGCTTTTCCAGGGACCGATTGTGGATCCACTGCGCGGCAACGGGAATCTGCAGCAAGATGATTGCGGAACGGATCTTTTCCATCAATGGAGACGATGCCTATCTTGCCGGTATTCTGCATGATATAGGATTGATTGTTGAATGGCAGGGCGCCGAGGAAAAATTCCTCCAGGCATACAGACAACTTGGTGACGAAGAATCCGATATTATCGAACTGGAGAGAAAACACCTTGGCACGGATCACTGTGAAATCGGCTATCTGCTGGCACAGGAGTGGCAGATACCGGATTCATTATGCAGGGCCATCCGTGATCATCATGCAAGCATGGACCATACACAACCAGAGTCACCTCTTGGTATCCTGCAAATCAGTGAATATATTCTCAGTCAGTTGGGTTTTTCCGTCAAGGAGGGAATACACATTGTTCCTGTTTCTTCACTGGCTGATCATATCCAACAAAACATTGATGAATATACGGTGCTTGCAGAGGAAATCCCGGACGAGATCGAGCGGGTGCGCGAACTGTACGAACATTGAGGTATATAAAAACACATGGTTACAAATCCTGTGATCAGTTACACATTGAGACCAAAGCCATGACCACACTTTTCTCCGACCTTGTCGCCGCCGATGAAACTCTGCCTGCGCTTCTTGAGCACCTGGAACAGGAGACCGAAGGGCTGTGCTTTCTCCTCTGGGACCGGCAGGAAAATACAGTGGCCTCCCCGGATTTTCCCCAACCTGGCGATGGGGTGGTGTCGGCGCTGAAACAACAGATGCCAGATTCAAAACACGCACCGGTTTTGTCGGCAAAAAACGGCTTGTATATTCAGGACTGTCCGGAACTGGGGTTGTCTCTGGCCGCCCAACCAAAACCGGATCAACGCAAAAAAATAGATAATACGGAAACGGGACAGATTGTCCGCCTTGCTGTTGCCCTCTATCTCGCCCGCAGGGAAATGGAAAAAACAGCGGCCCGGTTACGGATTCAAAAAAAACAGTTTGACCGCCGGGCAAGTGTTCTGGAAAAAAAATTCCAGGACATCATGGAGGAAAATGAACAGAATTATCTGAAGATCCAGGAACAGCAACTTAACTATTCAAAAACGCTCCAGGCCGAAATCACCCGTCAGACAGCGGAATTGCGGGCGGCCAAAAAAGCGGCCGAAACCGCCAATGTGGCCAAGAGTGAATTTCTGGCCGCCATGAGCCATGAAATCCGCACCCCGATGAACGGCATCATCGGTTTTACGGATATGCTGCTTGATACCACCCTGGACGAGGAGCAGGTGGAGTTCGCCCGTACCATTAAACGAAGTTCAGAGGCATTGCTCTCGCTCATCAATGATATCCTTGACTTTTCCAAAATTGAGGCCGGCAAGCTTGAATTGGAAGAAATTGAATTTGATCCGGAAATAACGGCCCAGGATGTCTGTGACCTGATCCGTCCCCGGGTTATCGGGCTTCCCATCGAAGTCCTCTGTAGAATCGATAACGCGCTGCCGGCAAATGTTATCGGCGATCCCGGACGGTACCGTCAGGTCCTTGTCAACCTGATGGGCAATGCCGCCAAATTTACCCGGGAAGGGGAACTGGAACTTGCCATTAAGGTGGAAGATGAAGAAAAAGACTCCCTTGTACTGCATGCGACTGTTCGTGATACAGGCATTGGCATTGTCGAGGAAAAGCTGGAATCCATATTCGAGGCCTTTAAGCAGGCGGACGGCTCGACAACCCGGGAATACGGGGGGACCGGCCTGGGTCTATCCATCTGCCGCCGGATAGCCAAACTCATGGGCGGCCATGTCTGGGCGGAAAGCGAATCGGGCAAGGGCTCTATCTTCCACTTTACCGCCCGAATGAAAAAGGCGAAAAAACAGAAGGCGAAAAATTTTCGCAGGGTCTCCCTCAGCGGCAAACATGTTCTCATTGTCGACGATAACCGCACCAACCTGAGTATCCTGCAGCATGTCCTGGAATCAGCCGGCCTGCAGGTGAGGGCTGTACACAAAAGCAGCGATGTGGAACAGGTCCTTCGGCAGGCGATAGATGATAACACCCTGTTTGACCTGATCATCCTCGATATTCAAATGCCCTACCCGGACGGCTACGTTCTGGCTGAACTTGTCAGGGGCATGAAGGAGACGTCTTCCATTCCCTTACTGGCCTACACCTCGTCCACTGAACGTAACGCCCATCGCTGCCGAAAGGCGGGATTTGACGCCTTTCTCACCAAACCTGCCCGCCGGGAAATCCTGTTTAAAACCATGGAAAAACTGTTGGCGCCGCCAGTAAAAGAGAGAAAAACACAAAAAAAGGAACAATTAATCACCCAATACTCGGTACGGGAGGAGATGAAGCAGTCGGTCCGTTTACTGCTGGCCGAAGACAATCCCGTCAACCTGAAACTTGCCACTCTGATACTGACCAAGGCCGGTTACACGGTAACAAGCGCCGACAACGGCAGGGAAGCAGTTGAAACATTCTCCAGGGCCCCGCAAGATTTCGACCTGATCCTGATGGATATACAGATGCCGATAATGGATGGACTGACGGCGACCAGGGAACTTCGGGACCGCGGCTTCAATGACATCCCGATCGTGGCCATGACGGCAAACGCCATGAAGGGTGATAGAGAAAAGTGTCTTGATGCCGGCATGAACGATTACATAACCAAGCCCATCAAACGTGAAATCGTTTTTCAGATCATTGAAAAATGGATCACTCAAAAAAACGCCCCGGACCATTGAGTTCCGAAACCTCCTGCTCACGGGTAAACAACATGCCGGCAACAGCCATTCAGGCCCGTCTTCGCGACTGGGCCTTTACGCAGCTCAATGAAGAAGCGCCTGAAAAAAAACTGCTGAAATCAATCGTCCGTATTGCCATAATTGTAACGCATGTTTTTTTCAAAACCCATCTTTCCCTGCGCGCTTCCGCCCTCACCTACTCGATTATCCTGTCCCTGGTGCCGATACTGGCCATGAGTACGGCAATCCTGAAAGGACTTGGCAGCGACAACGATCTGAAAATCGCAGCCTATCACCTGATCGACCAGATAGTGCCGGCAACAGAACTTTCCCGGGCCGGTGGCCCTGGTTTGGCAACAAGTACCAAAGACGCGACGGCCGAGCAGGGAAACGGGAACGCCACAATGCCGGCAACAGGCATGGCCGACCATCTTCGCAACGCGGTTGACATGATTTTTGACTATGTCGACCGCACCAACTTTGCCGCCCTCGGCGCCTTTGGTATCATCGGCCTGCTTTTTGTCGTCCTCCTGATGCTCAGCAATATTGAAAGCACCATGAATGTCATCTGGCACAGTGCAAAAAGTCGTCCGCTTGGCCGAAAAATCATGGATTATCTTGCCCTGCTTGTCCTGCTGCCGATATCGCTTAACACAGCTATTGCCGGTGGAGCCATCCTCCAGAGCAGGAAAATGATGGGCTATATCACGACCATTATCCCATCGGAATGGCTGGTCAAGATGCTGCTCAAGGGACTGCCCTTTCTCTTTATCGTCGGCTGTCTGACCTTCATCTATCAGTTCTTTCCCTACGCCAAAGTAAAGACCTATGCCGCCCTCATTGGTGCGCTTTTTTCCTCTCTCTGCTGGTTTATCGTCCTCCAGCTCTACATTGGTCTGCAAATAGGGGTTTCAAAGTACAACGCAATTTACGGCTCCTTTGCCACTGTCCCTCTCTTTCTTATCTGGCTCCACCTGGGCTGGATCTTCCTCCTGCTCGGGGCCGCCCTTGCCTATGCCGTCCAGAACAGAAACAGGTATACCCCCGGCCTTAACGGAGCCATTACACCCAAACATTGCCTGCAGCTTGCCATTGACATTCTGCAGCAGGTCTATACAAACTTTACCCGGCACCGGACAACCGGGATAGGGGACCTTGCCGCATCGCTGCCAAAAGAACCTGTTTCCCGGCTTGTCGAAATCAGTATGCTCCTGATCAAGGGAGGCCTGCTCCACAGGGTAGCGGGTAGTGATGATTTGACAATGACTCCGGCCCAACCGCTGGAAAGGCTCAAGGCCAAAGACATTCTTACCCTGGTCCTGGGAAAGGACAGCGCCAATTCCGTGGGTGGACGGCTCAGTGACGAGATGATCAAAATAGCGGGTTCGGGACTGCCGCACCCACTTTTTCCGGTCAACGAAAGGGGAACGAACAGTGCAGATGGATAACAGAACCATAGATACCCGCCTGGGCGCCAACAATATTCTGATGATCATACCCCATGCCGAACGATGCGCTGATGACAGCACTATTGCCCCCATGATGAGCTTTGGCCAAAAGGTTGCCGAAGAACTCCACTGCTTCACCATAATCAACTCCAGGTACAAATCGTCGATTGTTGACATGAACGATGTACGGGCCATCCGGAAACGCAAAAAAACCACAGACGATTTTCTGGTCAGAATCAGGGAGTTCAAGGATGAAATACATGAGAACAATCTCCTGCCACTGGTTTTGATTGTCCAACAGGGCGCAGAAGGGCAACAGGCCGACATCATACTGGGGTACGGCCAGGGTGAGCGGGGCAGGGACGACCGGCCACACAGGCCGACCATGGCCCCTTCCATGCTGGCAAAGATCCGGATGTCACTGGAGGACAACGGGCTCACCACCGCCATTGCCGACACGGATTCTCCACTATGTGGCCGTGAATCTTACTGCCTGAACCAGTTGTTTCGGCAAAAAAATTATGTGGACGGTTTTTATGATCCCACTGTCCGCTCCCTGGTTGTTACCATTGCCCCTGAAAAAACAACCGGCCAAAAAAGCGCTGCGGAAACCGGCCGACTATTTGCAAAAGCCCTTGCCGACCATGCCGACTCCATGTCACTGGTGCGCCGGGTTGCGGTCAGCGCCATTGAAACAAGCAGGCCGCAGGACCTGCGGTATATCTTCCGGGTCCACGGCGATAATCCGGAAAATGACATGATTCGAGAGTCGTATATCGATGAACTCGCCCGCTCCATATCCACAAACGGCCTCCTTCATCCCCTGGTCCTCCTGCAAAAGAGAGACGGCCGATATAAAATTCTCTGTGGATTTCGCCGATTCCAGGCAATCCGTCGCCTTGGCAGGCAGTGGGTGGAGGCCAAGACATTTAGTGAAGATGATTTCACCACCGAGGATTTTTTCAATATTTCCCTGGCGGAAAATACCAAACGAAGAAACCTCAACCCCATAGAGATCGGAAATTTTCTCGAATCAGCCGGCAGGGAACTCGGGTTAAACAACGCCCGCCTTGCCGAACGGTTTGGAGAGAGCCTTGCCATTGGTAAACCGGGGGCCAGGGTATCCCAGTCGACCATTCACAAGTACAGGAAACTCTACCAGCTTCGGGAGCGGGGAGAATCCCCGGAAATGATCTCCGACATCATAAACGACAAACTCAGCTTTTCCATTGCCGCCGAGGTGCTGGCTCCGATCAAGGACCCGGTTGACAGGGACAGCCTGTATCTGGACATCGTCAAACCGTTGAATCCAACCAGGCCGCAACTGGTCCAGATCATCAAACTTCTCCAGGCCATTCATCCTGAACTGCACAGGGCAATCAGGAACGACCAGACCCGGCAGGCCCTGGAACGGGCTGTCCACTCATCCCGTCCGGCATCAAACTTTATACATGGCCTGCGTAAAGCCGGTGAAGTCTCACCGGTGGGAAAAGAGAGGGAGTTCAGTTCAATGGTTGAGGAGTTACGCAAGGATGTTTTCGGGAAAAAGGCCAACAAACAGGATTTCAATATTACCCGTTCGGCAAAGGGACGAAAAAAAAGCCTGACCTTGCACATCCGACTCCAGGAACAGTCAATGGAGCAAATGGTGGCGAACCTGAAAAAGTTGCTCTCCGATGAATATCGGTTAAAAGCGTTACATAAACTTCTCGAGGAACCCTCATCCTCATAACAGACAAGATTGGCAACGTTTCCCCCTGCCCATGCCGGTACTTTTCGCATGCGAAAAGTTTGCTGGATTATGATATATGCTTAAAACTTTCTGGCAATCCGATACATTTCCCTGTATATAAAAAAACCAACATAGCGGATGTGTTTGTGATTAAAGCGACATGGCCGGCAGAATTTCAGGCGGAAATCTCTTTCACAAAACGTCCGTCAGGTATCAGGAAGACCAACAGCCACACAAGGAGGAATTCCATGCAACTGCGAAATGCCATTATTGCCCTTTTCCTGTGCACGCCGTTTTTTCTGTTCGGACAACCAGTCCAGGCAAAAGACAAGCCCGTTGAAATCGTCTTTTCAACCTACATGCCAACATCCTATGGATACTTAGTGCAACCTCTCCAGGAGTTTATGGCCCAGGTTGAAAAGGAAACAGGCGGCAAGGTCAAGTTCAAATTTTTCCATTCCGGTCAGCTCTACAAGGGCAAGCAGGAATTTGCCGCCCTGGAACGGGGTGAGATTGACATGGCGGCGCCCAATGATCTCTATTTAACCGGTATTGTGCCCGAGACAGGCATTTCCAACCTGCCATTCATGTGGAAAACCCCGGCAAGCATGCAGAAAAGCCTTGATGCCGGCCTGTGGAAACTCGGCATCAACGATAAATTTCTCAAACATAATGTGGTTGTCCTCGGTACAGCAGCAGGGGGTCCCTACCAGTTTTATGCCAAAGGTTTTGCAGTGACCGGACCGGAGAGCATAAAGGGAAAAAAATGGGGCGTATCCGGATCCACGGCGAGCAAGGCGATTGAGCTGATGGGCGGCAGTCCGACCACCATGAGTTCGGGTGAGCTATATCTTGCCCTGCAACGGAAGACCATTGACGGGTGTACCCGGCCGCTGATCACCGGTCTTGGCCGAAAACTCTATGAAGTCGTTGACAACATCTCGGTCACCAACATGGCCTACTTTACCTGTATGCTGGCCATTAACAAGGAAAAATGGGATAGCCTGCCCAAAGACGTCCAGGCGGTCATGATAAAAGCTGCAAAACAGAGGGACAAACGCCAGCTTGAACTTCTGGAAGCCTTTATGACCGATGCCATCAAACAGTATGAAAAAAATGGCGTCCATGTCCATATTGCCACGCCGGAGGAACTTGACCTTTTCAAGAAAGAAATGATTCCCGTGCAAAAATGGTGGCTCGGCAAGGTAACCGGGGGGAAAAAATATATCGATTTTATTGCCGCTCATCATTGATGGACCCGTCCAGGCGCGCACCATTTTCAACAATGGTGAACGTAAAAAATCGTACCCGTAACAGACAATCTCCATGAAAGTAACAGGACGTCCCCTGCTCCGTTTTATTGAGCAGCTCAACAGACTGGGGTCACTGGTTTCCCAATGTTGCCTCGTCCTGTTACTTGTCCTTGTTTTTCACGAAGTCATAGCCAGGTACCTCTTCAACAGTCCCACACTCTACTCGGTCGAACTGAGTGAGTATCTTCTGATTCTTCTCGCCTTTATCGCTGCGGGCTGGGTCATGCAGGAGGACAGGCATGTACGAATGCAGTCCTTTGTCCATCTGCTGCCCGAAAGGATGCAGCATTTTCTTGCCTGCCTGACCTCAGGTATTGTTTTTCTCTTTTGCGGGGTTCTCATATGGTACGGTTTCAAGGCCGCCTACATTGCCTGGCGTGGAGAATATCATTCCAGTTCCCTGCTGAATATGCCGATGTGGGTCCCCTACCTTATCATTCCACTGGGCTCCCTGCTGCTTGCCCTGCAAGTCATTGTGCAATTCTGTACCCATGTCGACAAATTGCTGACAGGCGATAACAGGTAAGGCGGAAACATCATGGATTCGGTCAGCATTACCATTATACTTATCAGCGGTTTCCTTCTCCTGCTTTTTTTGGGCATGCCGGTATTCGGAGCCCTGGGAAGCGCCAGTGTTGTCGGCATTCTCCTTATTCAGGGAGCCCGCGGCCTGGGCGCTGTCCCCGGGGTCATTTATGACCGGCTTGCCGTCTTTCCCCTGGTCGCGGTGCCCCTGTTTATTCTCATGGGAGAGATCATTTTCCATTCCGGGATAGGGGCAGATATCTTCACGGCCACCAACAGATGGCTGAACAGGCTTCCCGGTTCCATGGGCATGGCAAGCGTGGCTGCCTGCGCTATTTTCAGCGCCCTGTGCGGAGTCAGTGTGGCCGGAGCCGCCACCATCGGCAGTTTTGCCATCCCGGAGATGATCAAGCGAAATTACAACAGATCCCTGGCCACCGGCTGTGTCGCCGCCTCCGGCGGCCTGGCCCTGCTCATTCCACCAAGTGTCGCCCTTATCCTGTACGGTGTGGTCGGCGACGAATCGGTGGGCCGCCTCTTTATAGCCGGTATCCTGCCAGGCGTGGTGCTGGCGGCAATGATGATGGGATACATCTTTTTGATCGGTATATTCTATCCCGAGGCAGCCCCCAAAAATCCCGATCAGGTCACCTGGAAGATGCGCCTGGAATCACTGGTGCGGATATGGCCGGTAATGGTCCTTATCTTGCTTGTCCTCGGATCCATATACAAGGGAATTGCCACCCCAACCGAGGCGGCTGCCGTTGGCTGCGTCGGCGCCCTGGTAATCGCCGGTATCAGGAAACAACTAAGTTGGCAGACCGTGAAAACCATCCTGCGCTCTACCGTCTCCACCTCGACCATGATCATGCTGATTTTTGCATCGGCCCTTCTCTTTGGCTATGTGTTGACCAGGCTCCAGGTTCCCCAGGAGCTGGCCGCCTTTGTCACCTCGTTAAAGCTGCCAAACTGGGCTGTTCTCGTCTGTATTTTCTCGGTCCTCTACCTGATGGGCATGTTCATGGACGTGGTTTCGGTTATTCTTATCAGTACGCCCATTTTTCTTCCCATCGTGCTGTCAATGGGATACTCCAGTCTCTGGTTTGGCATTGTCATGGCCATTACCTGTGAAATTGGCACTGAAACGCCGCCGGTCGGTCTCAATCTGTTTGTGATTAAAGGGGTGTCACCGCCCGAAGTTTCTCTTATGGATGTTATTCGCGGCTCCATCCCCTTTGCCGTTGTGGAAACCCTGGGCCTGCTCATCTTTATCGTCTTTCCCGACCTTGTGCTTTGGCTACCGAACCTACTGAAATAACATAAAAACAATCAT